>JAEUTB010000152.1 GCA_016787995.1 Flavobacteriales bacterium
CGAAAGACGATCGGCCCGATCCTTGTCCACCAGGATGCGGCGAGCGATGAAATGGGCGACGTTCACGGAAGGGGAGGCCCGATGGGCAGCGGCGAAGATAGTGGCCTGCTCCACGGCCATCCTGGTCTTCACGGCCTGCGGTCACCCCCAAGCCGTGCAGGTGAGTGAAGAGCCCTCCTCCTCCGCACAGCAACACATCAAGGTCGGCGCACAACGGACGACCGAGTACCTGCCGCTGTTGGATGGAAAGCGCGTTGCGGTGGTCACGAACCAGACCGGCCTGATCGGTTCACGTCACCTCGTGGATTCTTTGGTATCCCTTAGGGTGAACGTCGTGAAGGTGTTCGCCCCCGAACATGGCTTCCGGGGCGAAGCCGATGCCGGTGAGCATGTGAAGGATGGAAAGGATGCCCGAACTGGACTACCCATCGTTTCGCTCTATGGCTCCAACAAGAAGCCCAAGCCAGAGCAACTGGTGGATGTGGATGTTCTCGTCTTCGATATCCAAGATGTGGGTGTGCGCTTCTACACCTACATCGGTACGTTGCATTATGTGATGGAGGCCGCTGTGGAGAACGACAAGTCCGTGATCGTGCTGGACCGGCCGAACCCCAATGGGTTCTATGTGGATGGGCCCGTTCTGGACATGGCCTATAGCTCCTTCGTGGGAATGCACCCTGTGCCGCTGGTGCATGGAATGACGGTGGGTGAGTTCGCTCGCATGATCAATGGCGAAGCTTGGTTGAAGGGTGGTGGGGCGTGCGAATTGGTCGTGATACCCTGCGAAGGCTACGACCACGCTACCATGTATGATCTTCCGGTACGCCCTTCACCGAATCTGCCCAATGCCGCGTCAGTACATCTTTATCCGTCGCTGGGCTTGTTCGAAGGCACCATCGTGAGCGTTGGGCGTGGCACGGACATACCCTTCCAGTGCATCGGCTATCCGGGGAATCCAGTGGGTAGGTACCAATTCACCCCGACGGCAAAGCCGGGTGCGAAGGATCCACCGTACAAGGGCAAGGCATGCACCGGGTTGGATCTGCAAGCCTTTGGCGCCATACAGGCAAGGCTGGAGAAGGGTATCAACCTGAAGTGGCTGATCGGCTTGTACGCTGAAGCGCCGGACAAAACAGGTTTCTTCAACCCGTTCTTCGATAAGCTCGCCGGAGGTCCTCGCTTGCGCGAGCAGGTGATGGCCGGGATGGAAGAGGCCGCTATTCGAGAGACCTGGAAGGATGGTTTGGCAGGCTTCGCCTCTGTGCGCGCCAAGTATCTTCTTTACCCTTGAGAAGCTTGGGATCTGAATGAAAGAACCCCGGCTTGTGGCCGGGGTTCTTTCATTCAGGTGGGTCGTTCGGTCAACGTTGGATGACCAGGCGTTCGGTGAGCGTGAGGGTACCTGCGGTGACAGTGACAAGGTACACGCCGCTTTGCAGGCTGTTCAGTTCAAGCGTGCTGTTGAGCAGGCCATCCTGTGTGCCGATCGCACGGTCCAACACGCGTTTGCCGGTCATGTCGAAGATGTCCACGTTCACGGCGGCCACGCTTTGTTCAACAGCGGTCAGGCTCAGGAAGAGCTGCTCGCCATTGTTCGGGTTCGGGTACATGGTGAAGTTCGACTCCGTTCCGGGCATGAAGGCACTGGATCCGCCTTGCGCGCTGCTTGGGCAGAATGTGCTCGTGCTGATGTTCACCATGCAGACCTTGCCCCAGATCGTGGGGTTGCTGCTGCACGTGGGTTCACCATCGGCCACACACCAGGTGGCGCCGCCATCCTTGCTCACACGCACATCCACTTCGTACTGGGTGTTGCACTTCAACTTGTCGCCGCTGGTCCAGTTCAGGTGCAGTGCAGGGCTCATCTGTGGCGGACGAACGATGCAGCTGCCGGGGTTCGGGTACTCTCCGGGGATCCGGAAGCGGAACTGGGACCGTACCATGTTGCTGGCCACAGTGGGCGTGAACTGTGGTGGGTTCGCCACCAACTTGTTCGCACTGCTATTGCTGCCACCGAATACACGGGTCACACCACAGCTGAAGTCCGAGGTGTTCAGCGGGTTGTCCTGCAGTTTCACCAAGGGGCATGCGGCACGTACGGCGTCGATGCGGAAGAGACAAGCAGGGCCGAAGGGCAGGTTGGTGCCGTTCACGCGACCCCGGATGCGCACGTTGAGTACTACATCCGCCGGGATGTGCGGGTTGGCGATG
>JAEUTB010000158.1 GCA_016787995.1 Flavobacteriales bacterium
CGCAAGTTCCCCGCCGCGCTCATCGTACCCAGCTTCAAGTTCCTTCAGGATTACTGCGCCCTCAAGGGCATTCCCTACGAAGGGCCGCAACAGGTGATCCAACAGAAGCGCATCGCCGACCGCATATTCGCCGAAGTGGAAAAGGTGAATGCCGGGCTGGGCCATTGGGAACAGATCAAACGGATCGAACTGCTGCCGGCCGAGTTCACGGTGGATGGCGGCGAGCTCACCCCCTCGCTCAAACTGCGCAGGAAACCCATCATGGCCAAGTATGCGGCCCAGGTGGAGCACATCTACGCCTAGGGCGAAGGGAACGTACCGCTACTTTAGCGCTCCCTTAACAAGAAGGAAACATGAAGCGAGCGCTCCTGGCCGTACCGGTGATGGCCCTGTTGATGGGTTGCAACAAGGAACCGGGCGAAGGCGGCAAGGCCGAGATCCGGGGTCGGGTGATCGAGCAATTGTACAGCCAGAGCGGCAACCCCATCGGCGACGCCTACCCGGTGATCGGGGAGAACGTCTACATCGTGTATGGCGAGACCACCGAGGGTGCCTTCCCGGACGATAACGTGGACACCGGGCCCAATGGTGAGTTCCGCTTCCCCTGGCTGCGCAAAGGTTCCTACACGGTGTTCGTGCGCTCCGAATGCCGCAACTGCGATGGTGGGACCACGGCCGTGATCCGAACGCTCGAGATCGGGGACAACAAGGACATCCTCACCACGGGAGACATCCTCATCGAACGGTACTGATGTGGCGTAAGCTGTTCTTCGTAGGTGCGCTTGTCGCGACCTGTGGGGCTAGCGCGCAGGAGCGCCAGCGGCCCGAAACCCTGCAGGAGCTCTGGGCCAGCGTCGGCGTGCAGGGTCGCCCGTCCATGCTCGAAGGGCTGCTCGGCAAGGAGCTGGTGAAACGCTTGCGCACGAGCACGGAGATCGGCTACCGCTCGGCCGATAGTTTCTTCGCAGGCCGGCAATACTACCTGGACCTGGGCGCCACCTACAAGATCAGCGACAAGGTCACCGCCGGAGGAGAGTTCCGTTACGCCTACCGCACGGCCGACGAGAACCGGCAACGCCTGGGTGGCATGGTTCAATACAAGACCGAAGTGGACCGCTTTGAATTGGGCTATCGGTTCACCTACCAACACAACTTCCGCGAACGGGGTGATGTACGCGAGGTGTTGCGCAACAAATTCATCGCCGGCTACAACATCCCGAAATGGAAGCTGGACCCGCAGTTCAGCGTGGAGTTCTTCACCTGGGCTGGACTGCAAGGCCTATCCTATTTCGGCACACGCTACAAGCTCGGCAGCGAGTGGGCCATCGCCGATGGTCATTCGCTCGGCTTCGGCATCGTGCATGATCGCGAACGCATGGTCTTCGCTCCGCAATACCGCTTCATCTTTGCGGTGGATTACGGCATCAACCTGCGCAAGACCTGATCATGGACCGCTCGAGGAACCGCTCGCTCACTCTGCGCATCGCCCTCTTCCTTTCCATCGCCATGGTGGCCATCGGTATCGGCTACCTCTTCCTGCGCCCGTCGGATGAACTGCCGGTCTACCATCCCAACCAGCTCGATCAACGGCTCGTGGATCCCGCGGTGAAAGGCGCCAAGGGAGAGCACCACATCAGCGGCTTCAACCTGATCGACCAGTTCGGCGGCCACTATACGTTGAACGATGTGGGCGAGCGGATCATCGTGGCCGACTTCTTCTTCACCACCTGCGCCACCATCTGCCCGAAGATGACCGTGCAGATGGAACGCGTGCAGGAAGCTTACAAGGATGAGGACCTGCTGATGCTCCTCTCCCATTCCGTGACCCCCGAGATCGATTCCGTGCCCGTGCTGGCCGCGTACGCCAAGCTGCACAACGCCGACCCCGAACGCTGGCGTTTCCTCACCGGTGATCGAAAACAGATCTATGCACTGGCCCGCCAGAGCTACTTCGCCGCGATGGATGAAGGGGACGGTGGTCCCGATGATTTCGTGCACACCGAGAACTTCGTGCTCGTGGATCCACAGCGACGTATCCGCGGCTTCTACGATGGTACCAGTGTGAAGGACGTGGACCGGCTGATCGCCGATATCGCGAAACTGCTGAAGGAAGTGAAGGGCGCCTGATCAGGGCGTTGGCACTCCGTAGTTCAGTACGGCTACCGTTGCTGGTCCCTGATCCGGCAGCTGTACGCGGTACAACCGATCGAACACGTGCTCCGGGATCGCATCGACCGGCTGACCCGCGAGGCCTTGCACGATGGCTGGCACGGTGTTGTTGTGCCCGGCTACGAGTACCACGTGGCCGCTATCCTCCCGCTTGATGCGCTGCACCAGGCTGTCCACCGCGTTCGGCTCCAGTACCACCACCTCCAACTTCAAACGCGCGGCCAGGGGCGCCACGGTCTGTTGCGTGCGCTGCCGCTGCGTCGCGTAGATGCGCTGAACGCCTGCCTCCGCGAGTTGCTCCGCCAGGGCCTGGGCGCGCTGTTCGCCAGCTGGTGATAGCGGTGTATCGAAGTCCGTGGTCAGTTTCTCAGCGTGGCGGACGACGTAGATGGTGGTCATGGTCGGGACCGTAGTGGTCTTGGACATGGAGGAACAGCTGCTGGAAACCAAAGCCGTAATGACGACGAGGTGCGACCAGATGCGACGGTTGAACATACGGCCAAGGTAGTTCGATGGTCGGTGAATCACTGCCGTGCGATCCCCTGAAGATGGCCAGGGCTTGGTCCGAGCGTTCCTGGATCCACGGGACCGAATGCCCGCCGTGCCTGTGCGGCGAACAGTCAGCGGACAATTCCACCATCCTACCTTCGTGCTCCCGTGATCGGGATGAGACACATGCGCAAATGGCTTGATCGTTACTACGGCACCCTACGCAAGATCAAGGCGAACTATGTGCTGCTGAACCTCTTCAACCTGAAGAAGCTGGCGCATGCCCGCCGCATGTACAAGAAGTACGGCATCCAACGCAGCGTGCTGCTCCCCATCAGCAGCATCGACCTGCCCGCGGCCAGGACCACCGACCTGCCATGGTTGGACACACCAGAAGGAGTCGCCAAATTGCCTACGCACCCGGGCCTTCAGCGTTTCGATGCAGGCACGCGCGAGGCGATCCTGGCCTGGCCCCAGAACGGCTACCTCGTGATCCGGGGCCTCTTCTCGCCTTCGGAAGTGGCGGAGATCAATGCGGAGATCGACCGCTTGATCCGCGACAACGTGGTGGACTTCAACTTCACGGGGCGCAAGATCATGTTCGCCTTCCACCACAGCGAACTGTTGCGGAAGTACGTACACGACCGGCGTATCCTGGATGTGATGGACTTCCTGCTCGGCAAGCGGATGCGCGTGTTCCAGAGCATCAACTTCCTCACCGGCAGCGAGCAGGCGGCACACAGCGACAGCATCCACATGACCACGCACCCGCTGGGCTATATGACCGCTGCGTGGATCGCGCTGGAGGAGATCACATCGGACAATGGACCGCTGGTGTACCACCCGGGCAGCCACAAGCTTCCCTATTTGCTGAACGGCCAGTACGACCATGGCGGCAACCGCTTCGTGATCGGCGAAGATGCCTACCTGCGCTACGAACAAGCCGTGGACCGCTCCATTGAGGAAGGCCACTTCGAACGCAAGGAACTACTGGCCCAGCCTGGTGATGTGCTTTTCTGGCACGCCAACCTGCTGCACGGTGGCAAGAAGATGACCACTCCCAACGCCAGCCGCAAGAGCATGGTGATCCACTGTTTCGCCGATGACGTGTTGTGCTACCACGAGCTGACGCAACGTGCGGCGATGATGGAGGAGCATTGAGCGTGACCAGGTGAGGCGCGCATGTGCTTGACCGATCAGTGATCGCGCATGCCGATACCCATGTGATGCAGCATCGAATCGGTGCGCTCCCGGACATCCTTCAGCAGGAACAACTCGGGCGAATCGGATACCTTCACCATCGAAGCGTATGGTACTGACATACTACGGATCGCCTTCTCCTCAATACCGGAGAACAGCACATTCCGAGGTACATGGGCCCCGACCGTGCGCAACCACCATGTCCGTCGATCCAAATGTGGCTCCATGGTCATCGGAAAACCCGATACGAGGCATGGACAAGCGTAGGTGGTCAAGTGTTTGTTGACGCCCCAACTGACGATCAACAGATCGACATCGTGCTTTCTTGCCGCTTGATCCACCCGCAAGCAGTGCTCCGTGAGATCGGAGACCGTGCGCACCTCCATCACATTCTGCTCGTCCTTCATCACCCGGTCCTCCATCACCTTCCCCGCAACGGCACCCTTGTAGAGGAAGAAAGCAGCGGTGATCGACATGAAGGACGATAGCCCACCCCGGAACGTGGGAAGCGGAACACGAGATACGATCACTGCGAAAAGGAAGGGAACACCCAGGAACATCCGTGCCCATGGATAGAAGACACTGGCGGTGCCATCATTGACCTTGTTGATCCCGAAAGAAAGAACGATGAGGACCGATCCCACCACCAAGCCCAACACGGCATCCCATCGGCAATACATCACCAATAGAATGGTCAAGGCCACACCAGCAACGAATACGAAGGCACCTTGACCCCATACGACCGGACTTATCGCGTCCAGATAGCGAATATCGGACCACTGGATATCCGCCAAATCGAACGTGAGCGCCCAAGCCTGATGAACCACGTGGTCCGGATGAACATCGTAGAATCGTTGTACAAGAAGATGGATCACCAGGGCTGGAAGCGATCCCATGATACTGGACCAGTAGAATCGTGGATCGGTACGATGCCTTATCAAAGCGAGTACACCGACAGGGATGATGACCAGTGCCGCGTTCGGGTTCACGATCAGCGCCAACCCAGAAAAGAAGGTGGCCAAGGCGAAACCACCCGGTCGGCTGGAGAACAGCGGCAGCACTGAAAAGGAAGAGAGGAAGATACCTCCGACGAAACCGCGCGGCATCGACGAGACCATTCCGAACTCAGGCGATAAGAACACCGGGAAGGCTAGAACGATCAAAGCCTGCCATTCGGCCCCTTTCCGGAAGAGCAGGAAAGCGACAAGAAGGAAAGGGAACAGGATGAGCGCACTGGTCGCTACGGGAAGAGCAATGGCCGGTGATACTCCCAACCAAAGCAGTGGGACCGCGATCAGGGCCTCCAACATGGTATTGTAGCGCTGTCCGTAGAAACATGGCTCATGAAAACGTCCCTGGGCCATCTCCCGTGCCCCATACCACATGATGGACTGGTCATCATCCACATACTTGAAAGCGAAATGATGCAGTACCAGCCAACGATCAACGATCACCAGCACCAGACAAAGACCGAGACACAGGAGAGCGAAGCCTCGTGGACCCGATACCGGAATACGAAGACCAGTGAACGACCCCATTTTCCCCTGGAGGATCCAGATACGGGCCAACTGGGCCCGCACGGCGTGCAACATACGAGGTCTTGAAACGAGACCCAAGCTCCGCACTACCCGCAATTCCCGACCTTCGCGCCCGCATGAACGTTCTCTCGGTCGAAAAGGTCGCCAAGCGCTATGGCCCGCGCCAACTCTTCAAGGATGTTTCCTTCGGCCTGGAAAAAGGGCAGAAAACGGCCATCGTAGCGCGTAACGGTACGGGGAAGAGCACCCTGCTGAAGTGCATCGCGGGCATCGAAACACCGGACGAAGGCATCATCACTTTCAATAAAGGCCTGCGCACCGGGTACCTGGACCAGAACGTGGTGATGACCGGCAGCCACAGCCTGGTGGACGAGATGCTGGACCAGGACGAACCCGTGACCAATGCCATACGCGCCTACGAACACGCGGTGGCCCGCCACATGGACGACCGCACGATGCAACAAGCGGTGGACCGTATGACCGAGCTGAACGCGTGGGACCACGAGGCCAGGGTGAAGGAGCTGCTGTTCCGCTTCGGCCTGCGCGATATGGAGCAACCGGTGAACACCTTGAGCGGCGGTCAACAGAAACGGCTCGCCATGGCCAAGGTGCTCATCAATGCGCCCGATGTGCTGGTCTTGGACGAACCTACCAACCACCTCGATCTACCCATGATCGAGCGACTGGAGAACGAACTGAGCGCCCCAGGCCTCACGCTCCTGCTGGTGACGCACGACCGCTACTTCCTCGACAACGTCTGCGACGAGATCATCGAAATGGAGTTCGGTGAGTTCACCCGTTTCAAGGGCAACTACAGCTACTACGTGGAGAAGAAGGCGCAGCTGGACGAGGTGCGCGATGCCACCCAGCAGCACCTACGCGGCTTGATGCGGAGCGAACTGGAATGGGTGCGGAAAATGCCTCGTGCACGCGGCACCAAGAGCAAGAGCCGCCTGGATAAATTCGAGGAGATCAAGGCCCAGGCCACACGCAAATTCGATCGCGAGGAGGTGAAGATCGATGTGAAGACCGAGCGCCTCGGCGGCAAGGTGATCGAAGCCCGGAACCTCACCAAGAGCTTCGGAACGGCCGACAAGCCCGAGACCTTCAGGCCCATCGTCGCACACTTCAGCTATTCGCTCAAACGCGGCGATCGCATCGGCATCGTAGGCCCCAACGGCATCGGCAAGAGCACCTTCATCGAGTTGCTGGTGGGACGGCTGAAACCCGACCAAGGCACCGTGAGCATCGGCGATACGGTGATCCTCGGGACGTTCGACCAGAAAGGTTTGCAGCTGAGCGAGGACAAACGCATCATCGAAGTGGTGCGCGACATCGCGGAGGTCATCCCCTTGAACAAAGGCCGCACCTTGACCGCTTCGGGCCTGTTGGAGCGCTTCCTGTTCGACAAGGAGAAGCAATACCAGTACGTGAGCACCCTCAGTGGTGGGGAGAAACGGCGCCTCTACCTCTGCACGGTCCTCATGAAGAACCCGAACGTGCTGATCCTGGACGAACCGACGAACGATCTGGATATCCCCACCCTGAACGCGCTCGAAGAATTCCTCGTGGACCTCGACGTATGCCTCTTGATCGTGAGCCACGACCGCTTCTTCATGGATAAGCTCTGCACGAAGCTCCTCGTCTTCGAAGGTGCCGGCAAGGTGAAGGAATGGGTGGGCAGCTACACGGAACTGCGCGAACGCCAAAAGGATGAAGCCGATCGCGCCAAGGCCAGAAAGGAAGTACCCGCTGAGGCCATCAAGGTGAGCGAGCCGCTAGCGTCAGCCACCGATACTGCGGAAGCGCCCAAGAAGAAGCTCACCTATGCGGAGAAGCTCGAGTTGCAGAAGATCGACAAGGAGATGCCCAGACTGGAGGCCCGGAAGGAAGAACTTCTCCTGATCCTGGCGCAAGGGGGCACCGATCACCATGCGATGATGGAACGATCCATCGAGTTGGAGAAGACGATCAAGGAACTGGACCGGATCACGGATCGCTGGCTGGAGTTGAGCGAGCGCGTGTAGGGCGGGCATCCACCGACCCCGCGTCTAGAACTTCGCGCACGGCACCACCCGTCGTTTGCTCGCCGCTCGCCGTTTGTGCCTCGAAGCGATCTCGTAGCCGATCGTGATCTCATGAGCTCCGCCTGAATGCGCGGCAAGGCGTGAAACGGTCACGTCATAACTGTAGCCGATACGCATATCCTCGATGATGGTACCCACGAGCAAGGCGACCGCATCATTGTTGGCGTAACCCGGTGCATAGCGTTTGAACAAGGGTAGGCCACGATACCACAGGCCGAAGAAGACCGGCTCCCGCTCGAAGTACATGCCCATGTCCAGTTGATCGAACTTCTGCTGGGACTTGTAGTTGAAGGCGAATACGAAACTCTGCGGGTTCTTGCGGATCACCGGGGTGCGCACCGTGATGCGATACCCACCGTGCATGCTGAACTTCATCGGGATGCGCGCTTCGTTGAGCAGCAACGACTGGTTCGGTCGGTTCATGTGGTGCAAGGCCGCGCCCAGCCACAACTTCGGCGTGAAGAACAGCAGTCCGGAGCCCATGTCGGCGTATCCGATGTTGGTGCCGTCCATCACTTCGTAGGTACCCACCGTCCCACCACGGGCCAGCTGGTCACCGAAGACCAGCCGCGAGTAGTCCACCGCATGCTGCACCCAACCCACTTGCAATGCGGGCCGCAGGAACACTTTCCGCTTCAGCTGGATCTCGTAGGCGTACTGACCCGTGATGCTCGTGTAGCGCAGTGCGCCGGAGCCTGACCGGTCATGGTGCACCATAAGGCCGAGTCCGCTGCTGAGCTCGCTCAGGTTGTGATCGATCGCGAAGTTGGTGGTGATGAAGGCCCCCGGTATGGCGGGCCATTGGTCCCGTGCCACCAGGCCGAAGCGTGTTTGCAGGCCTGTGCCCGCGAATGCCGGATTCACATAGGTCGGCGTTGCATAGAACTGCGTGAGCTGGGCATCCTGCGCGGCCACCCGCGACAAGAACACCCAGCCCCACAGAGCCGATGCTGCGATCCTACTTCTCATTCCGTGTCAAACCTTCCACGGCGTGTACGGGTTGCAAACTGATATCAAGGCTCATCTCGCGCGAGCCATCCTGCGTCACGGCCTTCACCGTACTGGACTGGGTCACGAAGCCCGGCGCCTCCACGCTCATCTGGTATTCCTGTGAGGGCTTCAGGATCATCAGGAAGCGACCGGTGTTCTTGTTCGTGTTGTAGATGCCCACGATCTCTTCACCGGTGGCATCGGAAAGGATGATGCGCGCCTTCACCGGCTCATCGCCAGCATCGGCCACCACACCATGCACGACCATGTGGTCCAGCTGGGTGTTCGGGAACGTGACCTGATAGATGTCCTGCATGCCCATGCCCTCCGCTCGTTCGCTGCTGAAGTATCCGGTAAGTCCGTCCTCGCTCAGGCAGAAGTAGATATCGTCGTTCACCGTGTTCAGTGGGTAACCCATGTTCTCCGGCACGGCCCAACCGTTCATGTCGTAGTCGGTCAGTACCGTCTTGAAGATGTCGTAGCCCCCCATCGTATTGTGACCGTTGGAAGAGAAGAACAACGTGGTGCCATCGCTGTGCATGAAGGGCGCATCCTCGTCGAACGGCGTATTCACGTTCGGGCCAAGGTTGAGCGGCAGGCTCCATTGCCCATTGGGCAGACGACGGATACGGTAGAGATCGCGCCCACCGAAACCACCGGGACGGTCGCTGGTGAAGTACACCTCCTGTCCTCCAGGGGCGATGCTCGCGCTCGGTTCGTGCGACTCCGAGTTGATCTGCTGGGTCATGATCTCGGGTTGCTGCCATTTCCGGGCATGGAAGCGAGCTTCGTACAGGTCGCCGCTCACCAGGTTCTGCTGGGTGCGGTAGATGATCATGGAGCTTCCATCCGGGCTGATACCCACGGTGGCGTCATGCACGAGCGTGTTCAGCGGACCGCCAGCGTTCACGGCGTTGGTCCACACCTCATCGATGCGTTTGGCTACATAGATATCCTCGAACCACTGGCCATACGGATCCTTCATGTTGCCGGTGGTACCCTCACGTCGCGAGGTGAAGTACATCGTATTGCCATCGGCGGTCACCAGCGGACAATAATCGTGCGCCGCGGAATTGACCATCGGCCCCATGTTGCGGATCTCCATCTCCACCGGAGTACCGGTGTAGGCCTTTGCACTGATGGACATCGCCTTGCGGCGTTCAACCTCCTGATCGTTCACCACGCGGCCGTTCTTCTGCTTGTACTGGTCGAAAAGCGCCACTGCATCATCGAAGCGCTGCTGGCGATGGCGGGCTACTGCGAGCTCATAGTACGACTCGATGAAGTCGCCTTCCACGCCACGCTCGAAGTACTGGACGGCCTTATCCTTTTGACCCGGGATATTGGCCATGCAGACACCCATCTCGTGCTGCACTTCCACGAAGAGCGGATCCACGGGTAGTAGTCGCTTGTAGACCTTGGCGGCCTCTTCGTAGTCCTCATTGGCCAAAAGGGTCTTGGCCTGATCGAGCATCTGGTAGTGCACCTTCTTATAGCCCTGCTGCGCGAAGGCGCCGGTGCTGAGGAGGAGAAGGAGTGCGGTGGTGTAGTTACGCTGCATGGTTCAACGGAGTAGAGTGAGGTCGCCTTTCAATGTGGTCTCGTTGCCATCACTGAACTTGGCGTAAGCCTTCCAGACATAGACATCCTGTTTCGCGGGTTCGCCACGGTAGTAGCCATCCCAGCCGACCCTCACATCCTCGGTCACGAACAGGAGTTCGCCCCAGCGGTTGAAGATCTCGAGCTTATAATCCTCCACACCTTGGTAGAGGGGAAAGAAATGGTCATTGGTGAAACTCCTCGGATCATAAACACCATCAGTAGGACCCGTGCTGTTCGGGGTGAACGCGTTCGGGAACCGGATCTCACCGGCACCCTTGGCCGTGACCAGCTCCTCCAAAAGGAAGGTATCCGGGCAGTTCCACTGGTTGTTGGCGATCAAGCTCACATCGTACGTGCCGGCCGCCTGGTAATAGTGCACAGGGTTCAGTTCGCTGCTGCTGGTGCCATCGCCGAAATCCCAGGTGTAGATGGAAGCGTTACTGGAGAGGTTGTAGGTGAACACCGGCTGTGAGGGCACGGCCACTACGGTGGGCTGCAGCGTGAAGAAGGCCATGGCGCGCGGGTGCACCACCACACTATCCACCTTGGTGAAGGTGTTCGTTGTTCCTCCTATGCCCACAGCGGTCAAAGTCACGGTATAGACCCCTGGTACGTTATAGATGTACGTTGGGTTATCCGCCGTGCTCATTCCTCCATCGCCGAAGCTCCACTGGTAGCTCACGCCTTGCAGGCTGGTATTGGTGAAACTCACCGACAAGGGAGCACAACCGCTGCCCTGGCCGAGGAAGCTGGCCGTGGGCAAGGGTGGTGTGATCGTGATCACCTGTGTAGCCGTGTCCGCACAATTGGTGCTGCTCACCACCAAGGTGATGGTGTACGTACCCCAGGTGGTGTAGGTGTGCGCTCCCGGTGCAGCAGTGTTCGCGGTGCCACCATCGCCGAATGACCAGGCGTGGCTCCAAGGTCCAGGAGAACTATTGTTCAACACCAGCACGTCGGCATCCGGGAACTGTTGGATGTTCGGCGTGGCCTGGAACGCAGCCGATGGAACGGGCGACACCACGATGGTCCGTGAGAACGTTCCGGTACACCCGAAAGCCGAAGTGGCGGTCAAGGTGATCGTGCGCACCAGATCCGATGTGGTGTTGTTCACATAGGTGTGCGTCGGCTCCGTGCCGAGCAGGATGGTCCCATCGCCCATGTCCCACTGGAAACTGGCCGCACCGGTGCTCGTGTTCGAGAGGTCGACGACGAAAGGTGAACAGGAGATGCTATCCACCTCGAACGCCGCTGTAAGGGCCGGGTATACTTGGACCTGTGCGGTGGCGGAATCGGTGCAACCAAAGGCGGAAGTGGCGACCAGGACCGGCTCGAATACGATCGGCGCTGAGGTGGTATTGGTGTAGGTGTAGCTTGTGTTGCCCGGCCCGGCGTTCAGGGTAGCTCCATCGTCGAAAGTCCAATCCAACACCGTAGCACCGATCGTGAGGTCCTGGAAGTTGACGGCCAACGGTTGGCAGCCTGCCTGCGTGTTGGTCACGAATTGTGCGATGGGCTGCGGATGTACGAGGATGGAGGCCGTTGCTGTATCCGTGCAACCGAAGGTGGATGTCGCCACGAGCTGCACATCGAACGTGGCATCGTTCAAGCCTTGGTTCACGTAGGTGTGCGTGGGCGCGGTCGCCGTCGAGTTCTGGCCATCGCCGAAATTCCAGGTGTACGTGCTCGCCCCGGAGCTCACGTTGGCGAAGTCGACGGGTAAGGGTGCACAACCGATGGTATCCGAAACGAACGCCGCTGTCACTGCCGGAAAGACTTGCACCTGCGCCGATGCCGTGCTCGTGCATCCGTGCACCGTGGTCACCGTAAGATCGATCGGGTACGTCACTGCGCCTGGTCCGGCGTAGTTGAACCACGTGTGCGCATGGGTCGCTGCCGTGGTGTCCGAGGACGATCCATCACCATAGTCCCAGCTGGCGATCACGCCGCCCGTGCTTGTGTTCGTCATCGTGGCCGTGAGCGGGTGGCATCCATTGATGGGGGCCACGGTGAACTGGGCCGTGGGCACAGGGTATACGGTGACCTCGTCGTAGGTGGTATCGGTGCATCCGAAGGCGTTCGCCGCGATCAAGGTGATCGGATACAGTTCGTCGGTGGTGCCGTTGTTGAAGTAGATATGCGTGGGCGAGGGACCACTGCCTTGGGAGCCATCCCCGAAGTCCCATTGATAGGAGACCGCTCCCACCACGGCCGGGAAGGTGACCGTATGCGGACTGCAACCGCTATCGGGCTGGGCCACGAAGGTGAAGTCAGGCGTTGGATACGCGATGATCTGCTGCACCAGGGTATCCGAACAACCTGCTGCGGAGGTCGCCACCAGCCGCACATTGAAGGTCTGCAGGAAGAGCGTGGTGTTCACATACACATGGGAGGGGGAATCCGCCGTGCTCGTGGCACCATCACCGAAGTCCCACTCGTACGAATCGGCTCCGGTACTCGTATTGGTGAAGTCGACCGCCAAGGGGGCGCATCCCGGTTGGGCATTGTGGCTGAAGAGCGCGAGTACGCCCGGTGCCACCGTGATCTGGGCCGTAGCCGTATCCGCACAGCCGAACGCCGAGCTCATGATCAGATCCACCGTATAGACCGTGTCCTGAACACCGAGGTTCAAATAGGTGTGGGTCGGCGACTGATCGTTGGAGGCACCACCATCACCGAAGGTCCAGATGGCGTTGATGCCACCGACGCTCGTGTTGGTGAAGGTGACGGTGTGGGGCGAACAACCCAGAACATCACTTGGGCTGAAGGAGGCTACCGGTTTGGCTTCCACCACCACCGGCAACGTACCGGTGCCACTGCAATACGGTGTGGTCGCGATGAGTGTGACCACGTATCCGCCAGGCGACGCATAGAGATGGTCAGGCGATTGGTCCGTAGATGTACTACCATCACCGAAGTCCCATGCCCAGTCGATCACCGGGTTCCCTGGCTCGGTCACCGTGAGGTCCGCGAACTGCGCCTCCACCCCTTCGCAAACGTTCTGTGCACCGATCTGTACTTGCGGAGGTTCGTACACGTTCACGACCTGCGTCGCGATGTCCTGGCAGCCTTGGCCATTCAACACCCGTAACGTGATCGTATAGCTACCGGGGGTACCATAGAAATGCGGCGGTGGATCCTGGTCGGTGCTCGTGGTGCCATCACCGAAGTCCCAAGCGTAGCTTATCCCGTTCACGCTGGTGTTGGTGAACGCCACAGTGAGTTGGTTGCACGCCGCATCATTGTCCACCGTGAACCCTGCAGTGGGGCTCGGTAGTACATCCACCACGACCGCAGCCGTATCGGCACAACCTGCCGTGGCCCCTTGGATGCTCGCCGTGTAGCGCACGGTGTACGTGCCGGCGGTGTTGAAGGTGTGTGCCTGATCGCCCGCAGCGGTCCATTGGAAACCGCTACCCGTGCCGAAGTCCCATTGGAAGTAGTTGGCACCACCGGTCGTGGTCTCGTTGAAGAAGACCGTCTCACCAGCGCACACCGGGTTGGGCGTCGCAGTGAGCGATACCGACGGTGGAGGCACGATGTTGATGGTGACGTACGCGGTGTCGATGCCGCAGTAGTTGCTGTCAAGCAGCATCACTTGGTAGCTGCCGATGCCCGGATACTCGATGGTGCGCGGGAATGTCGGCGGCCAGGGCGTCCAATCGATGATGCTGTCCTGACCTGTTCCCCAATAGTCGCCGAAGTTCCAGTACTCGTAGCGCTGGTAGATGTTGCCCTGGTTGAAACAGTTGCGATCGGTGGTGTTCGCGAAGGTCACCGTGCGGTCGGGCCAACAGAGCAGGGTGGCGCTCGGAGCGATGCTCGCATCATCGATGTCCCAGATGCGGATCGGATTGAAGGTGGCGAAACTCGGTCCGCCCTGCAGGCTGTTACAGGTGTTCTCCGCAGTAAGACGCACGGTGGTCTCACAATCCACCGTACCCTGCTGGTAGGTGTGCGAGATGGTCTGGCCCCAGTTGGTGTGATCGAAGGTGAGGATGGGAGAACCATCACCGAAATCCCAAGTGAACACGGTGTTCGGCGATACGTTGGTGCTGCTGTTGGTGAAGAGCACCGCTTCCGGCGCGCATACCTGCGTGAGACCTCCGACCGGGATCTGGATGGAGGCACTGCTGCTTTCTTCCATCACCAACGTACCGGTGACGACGCAGCCCGTGGAGAGCTCGGTGAACACCACGGTGAACTCCGCCACCGCCGACGCATAGACGTGGCTGACGGTCTGTGGTGCCACCAATGAAGCACCCGAGTACAACGGACTACCATCACCCCAGTCGATGGTGAAGTTGCCCACCGGTTGGGGCGAGGCGATGAGCAGTGCGAAGTTGTTCCCCGAGCAGCTGTACCACGTAGGGTTGGGCGAAGGCACGCCGTAGTAGTCGTAAAGCTGAGGGCATTGTCCCACCGCCGCGTTCACGAGGAGCGCGGTACCGAAGGACATCACCGTTCTGCGTAGCGTCACGACGATCGGGTTCTTCACACCCGCTCGTACGCGATATCCCGTGTTTAGGATACACGCCCTCGTTGCTGCGGATGACCAACGGCAACCCTGGCCCGATAAAACCGTAAGAACGCCTCGACGGAACCCGTATCCGGACCGTCGTACCACCTCTCCGCATGGAACATTTCGACCTTTGTGTGATCGGTGGCGGCCCTGCTGGATATGCGGCTGCCATGCGTGCCATCGACCTGGGTAAACGCACCCTGCTGATCGAACGCGACCGCATCGGTGGCACTGGCATCTACAATGGTGCGCTCGCCTCGAAGACCCTATGGGAGATCGCGCACCGCGTATCGAGCACCAATGAGCTCATGCGCACACGCGGCCGGGAGCCGTTCCGATTGAGCTGGGAAGAGGTGAGCAAGGCTGTGAACGAGGCCATCTTCGAACGGAAATACCTCTACGCCTGCCACATGCAGATGCTGACCAACAACAAGGTCGGCACCATGCTCTTCAAGCACGAGCGCGGAACTGGCAGCTTCCTCTCCAACGATGTCATCCGCGTCCAACGTCCTGGGTTCAGTACGGATATCAAAGCGGACCATGTGATCATCGCCACGGGAAGCAGGCCGCGCACCTTGCCGGATATCCCCGTGGATGAACGCCACATCCACACCAGCGATGGCATCTTCGGGATCGAAGAACTTCCCAAGAGCATCGTGATCGTGGGGGCGGGTGTGATCGGTTGCGAGTTCGCCACGATCTTCTCCAACCTGGGTGGCACCCGCGTGCACCTCATCGACCGGGCCGATCGTATCCTGCCGTTCGAGGACGCCGACGTTTCCGAGATCGTCGCGCGCAACCTGGAACGCAACGGGGTCATCATCCATCGCTCCGCGAAGCTCGATCGCATCGCTGTCGAAGAGGGTCAGGTCCGCTACGACCTCACCTACACCGATGGCCGCACAGAGACGGTCCGCGTGGAAAAAGCGTTGATCTCCGTGGGTCGTACCCCGAACGTGGAAGGCCTGGGCTTGGAGAACACCTCCGTGGAACGGGACCCGGTGCATGGCTGCATACGCGTGAGCGGCACCAGTTCTTCGCTTCCCCACATCCATGTGGTGGGTGATGCCACCGCCTCCAACATGCTCGTGAACCTTGGTGAGATGGAAGGCCGCCATGTGGTGGAACGCATCTGGGCCGGAAAGACCGAGGCGTTGAGCTACGACAATGTGAGCACCATCATGTTCCTCGACCCCGAAGTGGCGGGTGTTGGACTCAATGAACAGGAATGTCGTAAACGCGGTATCGCCTACCGGATGGCACGCATCGACTACTCCTGCATCGCCCGCGCCATCGCCATGCGTCGCACGAAAGGGTGCTTCAAAGTGCTCGTGACCAATGATGATGATATGCGGGTGATCGGCATGCGCGCCGTGGGCGAACACGCCTCCAGTGCCATCGAAGCCGTTGCGCTGATGATGCGCTTGGGTACACCGATCCGCGAACTCGCTGAACTGGTGCATCCGCATCCGAGCATCACAGAAGGGGTGCAGGAATGCGCTCGCATGCTTCTCGGCCGCAGCATCTTCAAACCCGACGTGTTCGAGGATCGGATGCAGTGCTACACCTGGACTCCCGACGGATCCAGCGCGGTGTCCGCGGCCTGATCACGGTTCGCCGGGATCCTGGAAGGCCGGGTTGTTCACGAACTCCATGTCCGTGAGCGAATTCAAGAAGGCCAGCAGGTATTGCTTCTTCTCCGGCGTCAACTGCAGGCCCCCTGTGGTGTACTTCATGAAGACATCCACGGTAGGCGAAGGATGTCCGCCTGAGTTGTAATGTTCCACCACTTCTTCCAAGGTCTGGAAACGGCCATCGTGCATGTAGGGTGCCGTGAGGGCGATGTTGCGCAAGGTGGGCGTCTTGAAGCGCCCCATGTCCGCTGCCAGACCCGTTATTGCTCCCGCACCCAAGTCGGTGAACTGGCTGTCGAGTCCATTGTTGTGCAACAATCCGTCCGTGAAACGGCCACCGGCAGTGGGGTGGCAATGGAAACAATCGAAGCCGCCCTGACCGATCGGAACAGCCGGAGGGAAACCACCCTCGCGGTCCCAAAGCCCCAACCCGCTACTGGCCTCGAACGAAAGGAGACCTTGACCGCGCTGGAAACGATCGAAGGGCGAATCGCCACTGATCATGGTGCGCATGAACTGCGCAATAGCCTTGGCAGCCAGCAATGAATCGATCTCGGTGGTGCCGAAAGCAGCGTCGAACAATCCAGGATAGGCATCGTGCGCCTGCAACTCCGCCATGGCGTTCGTCCAGGTGTCGTGCATCTCGATGGGATCACGCACCGGTTGCAGGATCTGGTCCTCCAGGGTCAGCACACGACCATCCCAGAAAAAGCGCGTATCCCATGCCAGGTTGATCAACGCCATCGCATTGCGCGTGCCTTGGATGCCATCGATCCCCGTGCTGAACTGGTTACCATCGTCGGTGAAGGCGACTTCGGGTGAGTGGCAGGAGGCGCAGGACATGGTATTGTCCCCGGATAGAAGTTCCTCGTAGAAGAGAAAGCGACCCAGCGCCACGCCTTCCACCGTGAACGGGTTGTCCGCAGGAACAGGCATCGGCGGGAAGTTCGCCGGGACCGCCACTTCCAGCGGCGTGCCTACTGGTGGAGGTATCACCCGGAAATGCTCCTCGTCCCGGCGACAGCCGTTCAGCAACAGGGCGAGGGTCGCAAGGAAGAGGATGATCGTGGCGATCCGTCTCATGGCACTTGGTCAAGCGATCGTTCGTCGGTGAGGGCGTGGAGGAAGGCGATCAGATCGGCTTTCTCTTCAGCGGTGAGCACAAAGGTCGACATAAGCGGGCTCTTGTTCGGGTGTGGTACGCCACCGGAGGCGAAGTGGTCGATCACCTCTTCCAAGGTGGTCATGGCCCCGTCATGCATGTAAGGCCCCGTAAATGCGATGTTGCGCAGCGTGGGCACCTTGAACTTCCCGTTGTCCGCAGGATCCAGGGAGATCCGCTCGCGGCCCGGATCCGCGTACTCCAGGTATTGGCCGATGTTCTGGAACGAGTGGTCGCTGAAGTCGAAACCGCTGTGGCAGGACGTACAGTTCAACGCTTCACTGCGGAAGAGCTCCCAACCGCGCACTTCACTTTCGGTGAGCGCCGATGTCTGCCCTTGATAGAAGTACCGGTCGAAACGCGACCAACCACTCACCAAGGTGCGCTCGTAACTGGCTAGGGCGCGTGTGATCACGAAAGGGTCCAATTCCCTGCCATACGCCAGTTGGCTCCAACGCTGGTACCGCTCATCATCCGCCACGGCTTCCGCAGCGCCTTCCAGGGTATGGTCCATTTCGGCGAAGTCGCTCACCGGAGCGATGACTTGACGCTCCAACGTGGGAACACCGCCATCGCGGAAGAAGTTCGGGTGGTAGGCTAGGTTGCCTAAGGTGGGCGAATTCCGCAGGCCGGTGCGGCCTTCAACACCCAGACTCAGGGCCACGGTATCACTGAAGGCGCGATCAGGATGATGACAGGAGGCACAGGAAATGGTGCCATCCCGCGACAACCGCGGATCGAAGAAGAGGGCTTTGCCCAGGGAAACAGAGGCCATCGTCAGCGGATTCTCCTCCGGTACGGGAAGTGCGGGAAAACCCACAGGCAGGTCCACGATGAACGGGCCATCCACTTCATCTGAAGTGGTCAACGAAGGGTCCTTCCTACAGCCGATCAGGACCGTCGCGAGCAGGAGGATATGCAGACCATGCCTCACTCCACCGAAATACTGTTGATGGCATTCCCCGTGAGCTCCAAGGCCAGCGCGTGCGTGGGATCGCTACCATGGCTCTGGTTCTCTGTCGCAAGGTCGACGGTGTCCGTGGCAGAGTAGAAGAACCGATCGATGGCCATGCCAAGCACGATGGTTGTGGTGGATCCGGCAGTCACCGTCAAGCCCCCGGGTACTGTGCGATCGAACTCCTGATAGCACACGTTCACCCCGGTATGCATGGAGAACGGCTGATCCACGGAACCGACATCGTCCAAGTCGTATCGACCGTCGAACTGCAAGAATCGGTACGCGGTGGCCCAGGTCCAATAGTTACCCCAGGCCAGGTCCAGCGGATGGCCCGGCGGATACACGATCGGGTCCGCGTCGTTCAGCGCTTGTGGCACGCCGAAACCAACGCTGATCCCTGAGTAGTCACCGGGGGTGATCCCCGTCCACGTGACCGTATCGCCGTTATAGCGAAGGTTGAAAAGCTCGACATCCTTCACCATGGTGGTTCCACTTCCGCTCACCAGCCGGACGTCGCCCATGTAGAACTTGATCGACTCGGTCTTCACCCGGTAGCCACTCACGTTCTCGTACACCGCGTTCATCTCGAAGGGTGCACCGTTCCACGTGGGCTTGATCACCACCTTCAACGTGCCGGTCGTACTGGGAACAGGGGTAGGCGCAGGCTCCACCTCCTCATCGGGGCGGCAGGCCACCAGTCCAAGGGTCAACGACAGCGCGAGCAAGGAGCGCTTCAACGGATAGCTATGGCGCATACGGGTCGTTCGATCAGGCTTAGTGGCCCATCCGCACAAAATTACGGTACCAAGGGTGGGCCCGGGGTGCCGAAAGTCACTTCACGATCAACCGTTCCAGCAAGGCTAACTTGGCCACCGCCCATGTTCCATGTCCTCCATAGCTCGGCCGGTGCCGGCAAGACCCATGCTTTGGTGAAGCACTACCTGGGCCATTGCCTGGGTAAAAGCGACCATGGAGCCTACCGACATGTACTGGCGCTCACCTTCACCAACAAGGCTGCGGCCGAGATGAAG
Source organism: Flavobacteriales bacterium (assembly GCA_016787995.1). Classification (GTDB taxonomy): domain Bacteria; phylum Bacteroidota; class Bacteroidia; order Flavobacteriales_F; family PHOS-HE28; genus PHOS-HE28. Next base: position 19,383 of record JAEUTB010000158.1, read on the forward strand.
GAGCGTGTGATCGGTTACCTCGAAGGGCTCGCCAAGGGCGGACCCTATGCGGGACCCTTGGCCGATGTGGCCGAACACCTGACGCAACAAGCCGGCATCGATGCCAACGAGCTCGCACGACGCGCCGATGTGGTGCTTGGGCACATGCTGCACCACTGGGGCGATGTCGCGATCAGCACCATCGATGCGTTCACCCGGCGGGTGGTGAAACCCTTCGCACGCGACCTGCGGTTGGACCAGGACCTGCGGATGACCACCGAGCAGGACTACTACCGCGAAGAGGCGGTGAATGCCGTGATCGATCGCGCGGGCAGCGATGACAGGACCACTGACCTCCTGACCCGCACCTGCCTGCAGCTCTTGCACGAAGAGCGACCGTGGGACCCCACCAAACCTCTACTGGACCTCAGCCGAGAGCTCACGAACGAGCGTTCCATCGGGCCCCTCAACGCGTTGCGCGAGCGCTCCATGGAAGACTTGTCCGTATTGATGGAACGGCTGAACGTGGAGACCACGCGCTTCCGGCGCCAGGTGAATGCCATCGGCCTTCAAGGGGTGGAGCTCTTTGAACGTGCACGCCTCGCTCCCGCCGACATCACTTACAAAGGCGCCATACTCAGCTATTTCCGCAAGCTCAGCCTTTTCGTTGACCAGTGGGAGCCTCCAGGAGCGCACACCCTGGCCCCTCTCGAGAGCGGAAAGTGGAATTCGGGCAAAGCCGAACCATGGGCCATCGCCGCATTGAACACCATCGCGGAACCCGTCACACGGCTGTTCCACGAAGCGGAACGCTTACGGGAGGAAGGTTTCGCGGCGTATGTGATCCAACGCGCCATTTCGCGTGAACTCCTTCCGTCCTTCGCCCTACACGAGATCGATGGCGCGCTCGAAGAGTTGAAACGAGCCGATGGTGTGGCCTTCTTCAGCGACCTCACCAGGCGCGTCTCCGAGGTGGTGAAGGATGAGCCGGTGCCCTTCATCTACGAACGCCTTGGCGAGCGTTACCGCCATTTCCTGATCGACGAGTTCCAGGACACTTCCCTGCTCCAGTGGAACGCGCTGCTTCCTTTGTTGGACCATGCCCTATCCAGTGGCGGCAGCTTGCTGCTCGTGGGTGATGCGAAACAGGCCATCTACCGCTGGCGCAACGGCGAGGTGAGGCTCTTCGTGGAACTACCCCGCCTCTTCGCGCTGGACTCGACGGACGATGCGCAGGTACAGCGGGAAGCCACTCTCCGCCGCACCTACTTGAAAGGCGAACCGCTGCTCCACAACCGCCGTTCCGCGCAGCGCATCATCGCCTTCAACAACGCGCTCTTCGCGACACTGCCCAAGTTGCTGCGGCCCGAGCTGCAGAAGGTGTACGACGCACCACCTCAAGAAGCCTGGCGCGCCGATAAAGGAACCGTACGGATGACCGTCGCGGATCCTGCGCTGCGCGGCCCCGACCTGTCGAAAGCCATCGCCGAACACGCCCTCAACAGTTTGCGTTCGGCGCTCCAGCACGGTTACCTCCCTGGCGAGGTCGCCGTGCTCGTACGCTCGAAACGTGTGGGGCGGTCTGTGGCGGAGCACTTGCTGGCGCATGGCCATGCCGTGGTCTCTCCAGATGGGCTGCAGCTAGCCGCCGACCCTGCGGTCCGTTCACTGATCGAATGCCTGAACTTCATCCTTCACGGCGACGATGTTTCCGCCGCTCGTGTGGCCCAAGGGCTCGCCTTGATCCCAACGGATGAAGCGGAGCTGACGACCCCGGCCCGCTTGGAATTACCTCCGGGTTCCGATGGGGCGCCGGATCCGCAAGTCGCCGTGCGTGCCTGGCTTGAACGCCACGGTAACCCGCGGTTGCGCACCACCTTGGCCGCATTGGTGGAAGAACTAGCGCGTGCCATGGACCTGAGGCCTGCCGAGGATGCCTCGCTGCTCACCTTCCTTGATGAAGTGCATGCCTGGAGCAACGATCACGCCCAGGACATCAGCGGTTTCCTGGAACATTGGGAACGGTCGGGTGGCAACAGGAGCAATGCGGCGGCGGAAGGCAGCGACGCCGTACAGGTGATGACCGTGCACAAATCGAAAGGGCTTCAATTCCCTGTGGTGATCATCCCCGACGCGCGGATGACAAGTTCCAAGAACCACGGTGAGCTTTTCTGGGTAGACCCCGGCAACGCTGCGGCCGAACTCGACAGTGCGCTGGTCCGCGAAAGCAAAGCACTCAGGGCCCTTGACCTACCCGAACTCGTGGAGGAACAAGCCTTGCGCGACCTTGATGCGCTCAACCTGCTTTACGTGGCCCTCACACGACCTGAACAGCAGCTGCACGTGTTCATCCCACATGCGACGGACGCCATCACGAAAGGCTTGATCGCATTCGTCGCTACGAACCCCGACCTCGCCTCGACCAGCGAGGAGCCCGCAGCAACACGCAAGCTTGCTTCGGACCAGAGCACCGCGGTCATCCGCGATGTGGCTACACCGGGCATCGGTGTACCCTGGGAGATCCGGACGGAAACGACGGATGAACATGCTGCGCAGCAGGAACGGCTCTACGGGACCACGGTGCATGCGCTCCTCGCATCCGTGCGGACTCCTGAAGACCTGGAGGGTGCATTGGTAGCGACCGTGCTGCGCGGCGATCTGGCGGCCGAAGAAGCGGATGAACTGCGCGAACGCCTGGATCGAATGCTCGTATCCGCGCCCTTGCAGAAGTGGTTCGCGCCGGGCGCTGACATGCGGGCCGAAGCGGTGATCATCACCGGTGATGGACACAGCCTGATCCCCGATCGGATCGTGCGCGACGCGGAAGGCACGCATGTACTGGAGATCAAAACAGGGAAACCGGCCAAGAGCCACGAAAAGCAACTGCGTGGGTACCTCGAAGTGCTTCGTTCCATGGGCCAACCGCAGGTGACCGGCACCATCTGGTATGTAGCCGATGGAACCTTTCAAGTCATCGCATGATGGAAGTGGTCTGGTCACATCATCGGTTCCAGGACCTATCCCCCGCTCTGCTCCATGCGATCTACAAGACGCGTGTGGATGTCTTCGTGGTGGAACAGCATTGTGCCTATCCCGAAGTGGACGACGACGATCCCGTCTCCATCCATGTCCTTGGCATGCAGGCCCATGTGCTTGTAGCCTATGCGCGCATCATACCCGCCAAGGAGGCTGGAAGCTTGCCGCATGTGGGTAGAGTGCTAGTGGCCGCGTCCCATCGTGGGCAAGGCCTCGCACACCGCTTGATGGAAGTGGTCAACACCGAGCTTCGGCGGCTGTACGGATCGGCCCGCAGCGCATTGGCCGCACAGAGCCACTTGCAGCGTTTCTACGAAGCCCATGGCCATATCCGGGTGGGTGAGGTGTACGACCTCGACGGCATCCCACATGTTGACATGGTGCGCGAAGACCCTTGATCAGCGCAGTAATGTGATGTGACCGACGTACTGCTTGTTGATGGGTCCATATTCGGACAACCTGACCTGGAAGGTGTATACGCCCTGCGGAAGGTCATCGCCATTCCAGCCGGCCTTGGGGTCGTTGGTCCTGAAACGTTCCGTACCGAACCTATCCATGATCACCAGCTCATAGAGCCGCGCGCCCTTCACCAGCGGCTGGAACACATCGTTCAACCCATCGCCATCCGGCGTGAACGCATTGGGTGCATAGAAGAGATGGTCCGATACGTTGACCGTGCGTGTGATAGATGCGCTACAGTTGGAACCACTGATCACCGTTTGTGTGATATCGAACACACCCGCATCATCGAATTCGAAGGTGAAGGATGGATCGTCGATCCGTTCACCGGCGATGGTGTATTCCCAAGCGGCGGCCAACGAAGCGAAGTCGGTGATGCGCACAACGGGGTCCAACAGGCTGACCTCCGTGGGCTCCACGGTGAACGCGGGGATGGGCTTGGGAAAAACCTCGATGTGGTCAGGACGTGCGATGGTCTTGGAATCCACGCATCCACTTTCGGTCCGCGCGGTCAATCGGATATCATACCTACCAGGCAGCATGAAGACATGGTCCACCGAAGCGCTGGTGTACGTGGCCTCTTGGCCAACCTCCCATACATAACTGATGGGTGTCCAAGCCTCGGCGATCGCGTTCATCGTGAACGAGGTCTCGACACACCCTGCCGTATCGCTGAGCAGATCCAATTCGAGTCGTGGATGCACCGTGGCACTATCGGTGAACGACGCTGAACAACCGAATTCCTGCACCGTAAAGGAGACCGGACGTGTACCGGGTGTCGTGTAGGAGGTGCTCACCACCTGGCCTTGAGCCGGGCCACCTGCAGCCGCATCCCCAAGATCCCAACTGACCTGCGCGGCCGGGGTAAATCGCCCTTGGGCCACGAACTGCACCGGTGCACCAACACATTCGATCGAGGGTCTGGTGAAGAAGGGGTCCAACGGATATCGGATATCGAAGAAAGCAACGCTCGTATCGGCGCACGGCCAACCCGGATTCGCGATGAGCGTGACCGCATAGGTGCCCGTATCAGCATACGTCCAACTGGGCTCCGCCAGGTTCGATGTATCGCCATTCGTACCCGATACACCCATGTCCCAATGCCAACTTTGTCCGTTGATGGACTCATTCTCCAACTCGATCGTCAGGCCTGTGCAGCGTTCATCGGGACCTTGTTCGGCGATGACAGAGGCGATGAAGGCATCGCAAGCGACCACATCGAAACGCAGATCGCGAATGGTGGAGCTCAGCAGCACGCCATCGCGGAACTCCCGAACCCGAACGGCCGCAGCGTAGGATCCAAGCACGGTAGGGTGTACTGTCAGTTCACCCGTCACACCATCCACCATGAGCCCAGGCGCACCATCGATCGGGGCATTGCCACTGAACCCAGGTGCCCAAAGGATACCTGAATACGGGGGAGGACTTGCAACGGCTGGAGCAGGGTCGAAAGCATCCGCACCGGCATAGGGAGTGAAAAGGTCGTACATGAGTGCATCCCCGTCGGGATCGGTGGCGGAATGATCGAACACCATATCCTCTCCCAAGCACAAGGCGATGGGCGGGTACTCGTCGAAACGCGCACTGCTGTTGCTGCCCACCGATGCTGGCGGTATCTGTACCGTGCAGGTGAGCCCCTGCAATACTCCTGAAGGCAGGTTGGTGATGGTTGGCGTTCGGCAGCAACGCTGATAACTGATGACGTATCCCGATGTGTTCATCGGCAAAGTCAGTACGGTCGTGTATTCCGCCCACGTCGCACAAATGGTGGGCGGCGCTTGCAAACAAGGGCTGTTCAATTCGACCGGCACTTCCTGTTCGCCCGGGAAAAGCGCCCCGACGGTGAATTGGAGGATCCCATTCCCGTCGAACACGGTCATCTGCGCCTCTCCATCGAACGCGGTGTTGTTCACGTTGCCAGGGCCACAATCCCGATACAGCTTCAAGGTTATCCGGTAGGACTCCCCACCGAGATGGTCGTAGTACATCTCTCCGCCCAACACGTGTGTAGCGAACACAGTGGGGGCGAAAAGGATCAGTATGGCGGTGATGAGAGAGCGCACCATGGCTTGGAGAGGACCAAAAGATACGGGTCTTGGTTGCCTCGTCCAGCATGCACCGTATAACGGCGCTATGCATCCAAGGACCGGTCAATGGCCAGGCGGCTTAGCCTTGCTCGGCGAACGCCCGCGCCCACTCCGCCTCGTTCGATCCTTCGAAAGGGCCGGCACAGGACAGCATCTCCTGTATCCTTAACCGTTCCGGGTAGGCCGAGGCTTTCACCTCATGGAACATCCATCGGGAACCGATACGTTGCAACTCTTCGAAACGATCGACCGCTACGATCCGATAATAGCTGGCGCCACCGCGGATCCTACGGTAGGCAGGTAGTGGTGGATGCTCCATCGGTTCCTCGGTCCTATCTTCCCCGCAGCCATGCGCCCTTTCCTTCTACGTTTCGCCGAGCTTCTGCTGGCCCGACACCCAGCGGGACTAGCACGGGTGGCCATCGTCCTTCCGGGGAAAAGAGCGGGGTTGCACCTGCGAAAGTACCTCGCCCAGGCACACGGGGGGGCCATGTGGAGTCCGGAGATACTCGACGTGGGCTCCTTCCTGCAACGACTGTCCGGCTTTCAACAGGGCACCACCATGGAGTTGTTGTTCATGCTGTACGACACCTATCGGCATGTGCGCGGTGCGGAAGCCGATGCCCTGAACGAATTCCTGGAATGGGGGCCGACCACCTTGCGTGATCTGAGCGAAGTGGATTCGCACCTATTGGATATCGATCCGCTCTACAAGGACCTGCGCGCCTATCACGAATTGGACGAATGGAGCTTCCGTCTAGGCGAGCTCAGTGCGACGCAGCAGCGCACGAACGCTGAATGGAGGGCTACCGGGGACCTGCACCGCGCCTTCCATGTGCGCATGGATCATGTTCGGATCGCCACTTCTGGGTACATCGCACGGATCTGCGCCGAACGCACCACGGAAAAGGCTGAACTGCCATGGGATTTCATCTGGTTCGCCGGGCTGAATGCGTTGGACCCCAGCACCACGGCCATCATCGAACGACTCAAAGCCCAAGGTCTCGCTGAGGTGGCCTGGGATGCCGATACCTTCTACCTCGACGATGAAAAACAAGAGGCCGGTCGCTACCTGCGCCGCTCCATCGCTCAACTAGGACCTGGTGCGTTGCCTCCTATCAGTGGCATCGTTCAGTATGAACGCACCGTACGACTGATCAACGCACCACACCCCCTGGCCGAAGCCGCCTACACGGCCCAACGCCTCGCGGAACTGAGCGCTGACGAACGCACACGCACTGCGGTGGTACTTGCCCAAGAGGACCTGTTGTTCCCGCTCTTGGAGCGCTTGCCTGCACACATCGGGCCGGTGAACGTGACCATGGGCTTACCATTAAACGGCCTGCCCGCTCATGGGCTGGCTGAAAGTTTGCTCGATGTGCTGGAGCAGTCCACCGAAGGCACGTTCGCGGTGCGGTCGTTGCTCGCGTTGTTCTCCCATCCCTTCGTGAAAGAAGGTGATGCGACTGAGCGGATCCTCGAAGGCCTTCGAACCCACGGCAGGCTCCACATCGAGCGCGAGGCTCTCCACACCATCCTGGTCACCTCCGGTAGTGCGCAGGCGGAACCCATGGCACGAGCTCTGGCTTGGGCGGTCGCTTCCGAAGGTTTCGGCCAGTCGCTGGCGGCGCTTTTCGAATGGGCATCGGCCTATGTACCCGATGATGCCGTCGTGCGCGAACAGTTGAACCTGATGGCCCGCGTGCAGCAACGGCTGGACCGGCTGCTCGGCCGGGCGAACATAGGACCGATCGATCTGCGCGCTTACCGCACGATACGCGAGCGGGTGCTGCGGGAGGAGCGGCTCTCCTTCCTTGGTGAACCCCTGCGTGGCCTGCAAGTCATGGGGGCGTTGGAGACCCGCTCCGTGGACCACGAACGCATCCTATTCGTGGGCGCCAACGAGGGTACCTTGCCCCGCACCGATGCACCTGCAAGCTGGATACCCTTCGACCTTCGCAAGCATCACCGGCTGCCACTACCCGCGGATGCCGGGGCGGTGACCGCCTACAACTTCCAGCGTGCGATGCAATGCGCAACGCACGTGGAGTGGACCACCAGTGTCGGCGATGGCATGGAAAGCAACGAGCCATCCCGGTTCATCACGCAATGGCGGCATGAGGTGATCGGGCATTCCAAGAGCACCTTGGAGATCATCACCGCGAGCCCGCCTACCGTGGTGCGCGGGATCAGGCCGATCAGCGTGGAGAAGGATGCCAACGTGATGCAGCGCCTGCACGCCTTGTTCGCACGAGGGCTCTCCCCATCGGCCCTGGGTACCTGGCTGCGTTGCCCGCTGGACTTCTACTTCAAGTACATCGCTGGTATCAGGGAACCGGATGTGGTGCAGGGTAAGCTGGGCAGCGATGTGCTCGGTAACGCGGTCCATAACACCCTTCAGCGGATCCTGACACCCATGGTAGGCAAGGTGTTGGATCCGACCGAGCTCATGGCCGCGCGCGAACGGACCACCGAACTGCTTTCACAGGAACTCGCTGCGCACATACCGCTGGCCGCGTTGGAACATGGCCACTACCGCCTGCGTCGTGACATGGCCTCCAAAGCCCTCTCCAACCACCTCCAGGCCGAGGCCGAGCGTTGTGCGAAAGAGCCTACCCGGCTCCTCGCGGTAGAACTCGAGGTGCAGGCGATGCTATCCAATGGAACGCTGATCAAGGGGCGCTGTGACCGCATCGATGAACGCGATGGCCGTGCCACCGTGCTCGATGTGAAGACAGGCGCTGTGCGCGACACCGACCTTCGAATGGCAGGCCTCTCTCGTGATCACATCGGACCGAACGACCGGTACGCCCTCCAACTCCTCATCTACCTCTTGGCCTACTTGCGGCAACATCCTGAAGTGCCGGAAGCTTGTGCAGGTGTGATACCGCTACAACGCGCCACCCAGGCAGGCGGTGAATTCCTGCGCATCGGCGGTGAGCCGGTGATCAGGCAACGCGACCTGCCGCACATCGAAGCGCTGCTCGTTGGTCTGGTGAACGAACTATCGGATCCGACAGTGGCCTTCACGCACGATCCTGAAAGCACGTACTGTAGGATGTGCGTGGCCTGACGGCCGACACTGCGCCCGACCTCGGATCCGACCAAGGACCGATGTGTGTCTCACACATCATCTTGTTATCTGAAAATAGAAAAGGAGGCCGAGGCCTCCTTTTCCGAAAGATCCGATCGCGCTTAGCGGTAGATCACCTTGTGCGAGGTGGTGTTGCCGTTGCGCTTCAGTTTCACGTAGTAGGATCCGGCCCCCATCGTGGTCAGATCCATTTCCTTCTTGTAGTTGCCTTCGAGGTCGCGCACCGTTTCGTTGAAGACGCTCTGACCGATCGCGTTGATGATCTCCACGGTGACATCACCTTTCTGCACATTGGCAAAGCTCAGCGTGAACCGGCCATTGTTCGGGTTCGGCTGGATCGACACGCCGCCGTCTTCCGATGCGGGAGCGAGACCTTTGTAGATGATACCGGTACGGTCAGTGCCGCCCAGTGCAGCGTAGAAGTTCGCGTTGTTGCGACGCTCGGCGGTGTACGCATCGTTCACCAATTCGAACTCGCCCTGGCCCGAAACCGGAATGCTGGCGATGGTGTACTCCTCACCGGCTTGCCAGTTGACACCGCGGCTGCTCATCGGCTGCATGCCGAAGCCTGCGTAGACCGCGTAGCGGAAGCCACCTTCTTCGCGGATGGCCCCAGAGCGTTCCACACCCATGAAGGAAGCCACGTCGGCATCCTGCGTGCTTTCGCCCAAACTCGCGCTGGAGTTCGCATCCCACCGGATGGTGAACACCAAGGAGGAGAAGATGCCCGAGAAGTCGGACTGCGGACGGACTTTCACTTCAAGCATACCATTGTTCTGGTACAGACCGATGTCCACTGCACTCTGGGCCGTGGCCGCGAAAGCGGAAGCAACGAAGAGCAGTGAAAGGAAGGATGCGCGTATAGAGCGGTTCATGGATGGGGTTGTTTGGTCCCTGGATCGGTTTCTCTTGAACACCTTGGACAGGGTAGCCTGTCTTGTTCGAGGCCGCAAGATACTCGTAGCCACGGTCAAGCGCAAGCCCTTCGCCGACCCATGATCGAAGCTCGACCGACCGGGTGGGCCGACCGATAAGATCTGGACCTTCCAAAAAACCGAACAGGGGCCCCTTGCGGAGCCCCTGCGCGGTAAACCTGCAAGGAATATGGAACCAGAAAAGGTCAGGAAGACCGACCCTTCTGGATTAATGACGGGGGGATGCCCGGAGGGTTGCCAGCCGGGCCGAAAAAAATCACAAGGTGAACTTATAGCCCACCCCTCTGATCGAATGGAAGTGCCTGGGTTCCCGGGGGTCAGGTTCGAAATACTTGCGGAAACCGACGATGAAATTATCCACTGTGCGGGTGGTGGGGAATACGTTGTACCCCCACACTTTCTGTAGGATCTCCTCCCGGGATACCACTTCGCCTTGCCTTTCCACCAGCAGCCGAAGGAGCATCATTTCCCGCTGGCTCAAGGTCTTTACCAGGCCGCCCTGGCCACGCACCTCGTAGCTCTGGAAATCCACATGGTTCTCACCGAACGTGTACGACTCCAGGACGGTCGTGGTCACCTTCGAGCCTCCCCGCTGCACAAGCTTCGCCACACGCAGGAGCAACTCTTCCAATTCGAAGGGTTTTCCAAGATGGTCCTCTCCTGCTTTCAACCCCCGGATCCGGTCAGCGCCACTCGTACGTGCCGTCAGGAAAAGGACCGGCGTGGCGTTGCCCTCCAAGCGTACAGTCTCCACCACGGTGAAGCCATCCATCCCTGGCAGCATCACATCCATGACCACCACGTCGTAGTGCGCACCACGCAGCCGCTCGAGCGCATCAGGACCGTTGGCCACGGTGGTCACATCGTACCCCTCCAGATCGAAGTTCAACCGCAGGGTGGAGCGCAGGGCTTCCTCATCCTCCACCAGCAGCAAACGGACCTTGGCAGGTGATTCCATGGCTGCAAAGATGGCCCACGGCTACCTTTGGCACCCATCCCGCTCATGCGTTTCACCCCACAACATGCCCAGGCCGCCGATTCCATGCGGGCCAATACCCTCGTGGA
>JAEUTB010000166.1 GCA_016787995.1 Flavobacteriales bacterium
AGGAGCAATGCGCCCCAGAGCAGGAAGTAGAAACTCATGCGCGAAAAGCTGCGCTTGGCCTGTTGAAGCATCTCGTCGATCAAGCGCAAACTGGCTTCGGGGGTCATCGGCTGTTCCATGGTGTTCGATTGATGATGCAAATATAGACTTGTTTATGATATAAACAATAGGGCGACCTAATTTTCTCCCATGGGAACATCTCTGCTCATCGCCGGGGCCACGGGAGTGGTCGGGGCCGCTGCGGTCCAGCACGCCTTGGCCGATGCCCGCGTTGGGCAATTGATCACCTGGGGCCGCCGACCCTTGCCAGATGCGGCCGGCCGTATCGTACACTGGGGCGGTGCTGACCTGATCGCCGCGCTTGATCCGGCGGCGCGGGCGGATGCCGTGATCTGCTGCTTGGGCACCACCATCAAGGCCGTGAAAGGTGACAAACAAGCCTTCATCCACGTGGACCACGACCTTGTGGTGGCCTTGGGCGCATGGGCCAGCGGCAAGGGCGTGCGCTTCTGCGTGGTGAGCGCGCTCGGGGCGGATGCGAAAAGCCTCTTCTTCTACAACCAAGTGAAAGGGCGCATGGAAGACGCCTTGCGCCAGATGGACTTCGCGGCGCTGCACATCTTCCGTCCGTCCATCCTCGATGGTCCGCGCACCGAACAACGCACCGGTGAACGGATCGCGTTGGTGACGATGCGGGCTATAGCCCCCCTGCTGCCTGCACCATCGCGGCCCATGAAGACCGAGGTGCTCGGCAAAGCCTTGGTGAACGCGGCGATCACAGGTGCATCCGGCGCCCACGTGCATACCACGAAAGCGATCCTCGAACTGGCGCGTTAGAAGTTCACCACCCGGCCGCGTGCGGTCTTCTCCGCAGCGAACAGCTCTGCGCGCACGGGCGCTTTGAACGCCTCGAAGGCTGGCATCAATTCCTCGGCCAAGGGCTCGGTGTTGGGGAACTCTTCCTTGCGGTGGTCCACCTGCACACCGTTCTTCCAGAAACGGAAACACACGTGCGGACCGGTGGCCAGACCGGTGCTACCCACTTCGCCGATCACCTGGCCTTGCTGCACAGCGGCCCCTTCCTTCACCAGGATCTTGCGCATGTGCAGGTATTGGGTGCTGTAGGTGCCATTGTGGCGGATCTTCACGAAGTTGCCGTTGCCACCCGAGCGACCGGCCTTCTCCACGATGCCATCACCCACCGCGAGGATCGGCGTTCCGTAAGGTGCGGCGTAATCGGTGCCCAGGTGCGCTTTCATCACCTTTTGCACGGGGTGCAAGCGTTTGCCACTGAAGCCCGAAGTGATGCGGCTGAACTTCAACGGCGCTTGAAGGAAAGCCTTCTTCAGGCTCTTACCATTGTCGTCGTAGAACTGTTCCACCCCATCGGCTTGGGCGAAACGGTAAGCTTCCTTCACCTTGCCACCGCTGATGTAGCGCGCGCCGACGATCTCCGGCGCGCCGTAGGGAACGCCATCCACCGTCTTCTCACGGTAGACCACCGAGAAGATGTCGTCCTTCTGGATGCGGTAGAAGTCGACGGTCCATGCGAAGACATCCGCTAGTTGCATGGCGAGTTGCGGATCCGCACCGGCTCGAGCGATGTCATTGTACAAGGCACCGGTCACCGAACAGGCGATGCTGTGTTCCGTTTCCAGCACGGGCCGCTCGCCGATGTGTACCCCCACGCTATCATGCAGGTGGAACACCACGTACTTCACCTGGTCGGCCTCGTACACGAAATACTCCGGGCTAAGCGTGTTGTCCTCGTCGAAGATGAAGGCGTACGGATGGCCCGACCGCATGCGGCGCACATCGAAGTGCGGCAGAGCCAGCTCCACTAACCCGTGGATGATGTTCTGGTCCACCCCGCGCGAGGTGAGCAGTCCACCGAAGGTCTCTCCGGGTTTCACCGAACCATGCTCGAGCACATAGCCGGCCATGGGAATACCATAAGCGTCAGGCGGCAGCGGCACGGTATCCTCCACGGCCGCCGGCACGGGGTCGGGGGTGTACTCCACACGCGGTCCCACATCCACCGCCAGGAAAAAGAACCCCACGGTGCACGATGCCGCCAGCACGGCCAGCCCCTTCTGCCACAGTTTCATCGGGGTGCAAGGAACGATACGAGAAGCCCCGCTCCGGGACCAGGCGGGACTTCCTTTCCACGGTGGGTTGTTGACCTGTGGCGCGATCTACTCCTTCGCGATCGTATGGCTCAAGCCTTCGTAAGCGCTCAACTCCATTTTGATGGAACCCACGAGCACCTTGGCTTGCGCCAGCACGGGGATGCGGTTACCATCATCGGTGATCCATACGTTGAGGTCGTCGTTGCCTTTGAAGATGCGGCCCTCTTGCACCACGGGTTGGAACTTGAGGCAGCGATACTTGCCATTGCGCAACTTGATGGTCTCCTTGCCCATGTACTTCATGCGCAAGGGCCACAGTTCATCATCCAGAAAGGTGTCGATGGTGAAGATATCGCCCTCCTTGGCGTTGGCGAGGTCGAGCGTGCGCGCGAAGTAGAAGGCGCTCAGCATATCCTGCACACCGCTGGGGACCTTGTGGGTCTGCTTCTTCTGGGTGGTCACCTCGCCCTTCACCTGGTTGTACACGTAGTCCTGGCTGAAGTTGTAACCACCCTCGCTCACGCGGCGGATGAAGGCGTACGGGAATACGCCCTTCGCATCGAAGTGGGTCTCGTAGTAGTCGTCCACTTTGTAGAAGGTGTTGAAGGCGCCAAGGCTGCGACCGGTGCCCGTGGCCACCCACACCTTGCGACCGAGCACTTCGCGTTCACTTTCCTTCAGCTCTACCACGGCTTCGCCGGCGTTCACCCAACCGTAGTGGACCACGTATGTGAGTTTCTCGCCGGGCTTGAAGGCCTCGTGCTTGATCTCGCGCAGCTGGTTGTAGCCCTTGGTGCCGCTGTTGCCGGGTGCGGGGTTCTTGGCCTGACCGAAGCTCATGGTGAGCACAGCGAGTCCGGCCAACAGGAAGGTGGTTGAACGTGCCATGGCCTGTGGAAAGCAAACGGGGTGCCAATGCGTGTGCAAATGCGCTGCTGGCTGTTGGCCGTTGGCTACTGGCTGGTCGGTGCGCTTCGGCACCATGGCGCCAGCCGCGAGGCTTGGCGATGCCCCGTTCGCTTTGCGATAAGGGGCTAGCAGCCAGTAGCTAAGAGCCAGCTGCGTATTCCTCATACCACGATATTCACGATCCGTTTCGGCACCACGATCACCTTCTTGGGCGCTTTGCCTTCGAGGCGTTGCTGCACTTCGGGGTTGGCGAGTACGGCGGCTTCCACGCTCTTGGCGTCCAGCGCGATGGGGAACTCGAGCTGTAGACGTGTTTTCCCGTTGAAGCTGATCGGGTAGCTGAAGTTGTCCTCCACCAAGTACTGCGCATCCCACTTCGGCCAAACGGCGGTTGTGATGCTGGTGTTGTGTCCCAACTTCTGCCACAGCTCTTCGGCGATGTGCGGCGCGAAGGGCGCCAGTGCGACCACCAGCGGCTCCAGCACCGCGCGTTTGGTGCACTTCAAACTGCCCAGCTCGTTCACCGCGATCATGAACTGCGCCACACTGGTGTTGAAGCTCATCTTCTCGATGTCTTCGGTCACCTTCTTCAGGGTGGCGTGCAGGACCTTCAATTCGGGTTTGGTGGGGGCGTCGTCGGTAACGCCGAAGGCATCACCGACACCATGGAACAGGTTCCAGAACTTCCGCAGGAACCGGAAGGTGCCTTCGATGCCGTTGGTGTCCCACGGTTTGCTTTGCTCCAAGGGGCCGAGGAACATCTCGTAGAGGCGCAGGGTGTCGGCGCCGTACTTTTCGACTATTCCAGGAATTCGCACTATCGAATCTGCCTCATTGAAGTAATAGCCAATGTGTTTGGCGAACAATCCAATGGGCTTTCGAAGCTTTTCGTCCGGCGTGACCACGTTCATCTTCGACTTGGACATCTTCTCAATCTCCGGCCTCAAGGTCCAAAAGGCCAACTCCTGATTTTCCAGCGGCTCATCGTTAAATGACAACCACTGCCGTTTGCCTGGTTCATAGTGCCAGTAGGCATCCACGGCCCTGTCAGTAATTACTATGGGGCGATAGACTGGTTCGGCGCGCAACCACCCATCTAGAGGGCGGATCACATACTCTGACTTGGAGTCAATGACGGCTTCAGAGACGAAATCCGAATCCGCGCGGTCCTCGGCACGCACAGTTTTTATGTAATCGCCGGTTGCTGGGTCGAAGAAGTCCAAATCGAGCCTGCATCCATAGGAACAAAAAACGTGATGTCCAGTGACGTCTTGTGCCGTTGGAACAGGTATCTCAATTGACTTCAGCAGAGTGCCGTTTCTTCGAATATGTAGTTGCTTAGGCTTCTTGTCCCAAACGGCTTTTATCGATGGATCGACCCGCACCTCTTGGAAATACTTAGAGACACCCACGATCATCCCCTGATTCACCAGCTTCTTCGCCGGCTCATCGAAGTTGATGTAGCCGCGATCCTTCAAGAACTTGGTCCAGAAACGGAAGTAGAGCAGGTGGCCGGTGGCGTGTTCGCTGCCACCCACATAGAGGTCGATCTGCTGCCAATAGTCGATGGCTTCCGGTGAGGCGAAGCGGCCCTCGTTCTGCGGGTCCATGTAGCGCAGGAAGTACCAGCTGCTGCCGGCCCAACCGGGCATGGTGGTGGTTTCCAACGGATGACCTTGGTAGTTCCAGTTCGCAGCGCGTGCGAGTGGTGGCTCGCCATCTTCCGTAGGCAGGAACTTGTCCACATCGGGGAGCTTCAAGGGCAGCTCGCTTTCGGGCAGCGCATAGGGCACGCCGTCCTTGTAATAGATGGGGATCGGTTCGCCCCAGTAGCGCTGGCGACCGAACGCGGCATCGCGCAGCCGGTAGTTGATCCGGCGCTCACCGGCACCGAGCTTCACCAATTCATCAATGGCGCGCGTGATCGCCTCGGGCACGGCCAGTCCCTTCAGGAAACCTTCGCTGCAAATGATGGCGTCCTTCCGTTCATCGGCCTCTTTGCTGATGTCAGCGCCTTCGGTCACCGCGATGATGGGCAGGCCGAAGTGCGAGGCGAAATTCCAGTCGCGCTGATCGCCACCGGGTACCGCCATCACGGCGCCGGTGCCGTAGCCGCCGAGCACATAGTCGCCCACCCACACGGGCACTTCCTTTCCGGTGAAGGGATGGATGCAATACGCACCGGTGAACACGCCGCTCACCTTCTTCACATCGGCCATACGATCGCGCTCGCTGCGGTTCTTGGCCATGGTCACGTAGGCCATCACTTCGTCGCGGCGTTCGGCGGGGGTGATCAACTCCACCAGTTCATGCTCGGGGGCCAGCGTCACGAAGGTGACACCGAATAGCGTATCGGGGCGGGTGGTGAAGACTTCCACCTCACCCCCGACCCCTCTCCCGGGGAGAGGGGAGAAATGCGACCTCACCCCAAGCTCCTCTTCCGTGGAGAGGGGTGAATGCTCTTCATCAGCACGTTCATCATCCTTGGCAATGTCGGGCCGTGCATCAAGCTCTGCGATAATGCGCAGTCTGACAGCCTCTGGATCACGCAGAACTTCCTCATTCCGGAAACGAATGACCTTGAAGCCCCGTTCACCGAGATGCAGCGTCCTCAGCGCATCCTCTTCCTGTTGCAGATCATGGATGTCCCCGTCCACCTCGATCACTAACTGTTTCGGGATCGAAACAAAGTCAACGATGAACTTGTCGATGATGTGCTGGCGTCGGATCCTTCCACCGGTAGAGTGCCCACGGATCGTTTGCCAGAGTAGTTCCTCCGCTTCCGTGGGGTTGCTGCGCATGTGCTTGGCGCGTTCGATGAGCTTGGTCCAGAGGAAACCGTTGGTCGTTTCGCGGAAACGGCTGTCCGAAGCACTGACTCCCCTCTCCTCGGGAGAGGGGCCGGGGGTGAGGTCCTTATTCTTGAGTTTGAACCGCACCAACGCCCCCTCGCTCCTGCCGATCCAGTTGCGCTGCGCCTCCTTGATGCTGTCGCTCCAGTCCAGTGTATCCAGGCCGTCGATCAGGCGTTGCGCGTAGGCAGTGATGCGCATGCTCCATTGCGGCATACGCTTGCGTTCCACGGGGTGGCCGCCGCGTTCGCTCACACCGTCCTTCACCTCGTCGTTGGCCAGCACAGTGCCCAATGCGGGGCACCAGTTCACCCAAGCCTCGCTGAGGTAGGCCAGGCGGAAGTGTTGCAGGATGCGCTGCTTCGTGCGCTCGTCGAAGGCGTTCCACTCGGTTGCAGCGAAGGCGCCGAGTTCCTCTTCCACATCACCGGTGAGAGCGCATGCGTCGCTCGGGTGCCAGCCTTGTTCTTCGAACCGAGCGATCAACTCGGCGATTGGCCGGGCGCGTTGTGCTTCGTGGTCGAACCAACTCTCGAAGAGCTGGATGAAGATCCACTGGGTCCATTTGTAGAAGGATGGATCACTGGTGCGCACTTCGCGGTCCCAGTCGAAACTGAATCCGATGGCGTCGAGTTGCTGGCGGTATCGGGCGGCGTTCTCCTCGGTGGTCTTCGCGGGGTGCTGGCCCGTTTGAATGGCGTACTGTTCAGCTGGCAGACCGAAGCTGTCGTAGCCCATCGGGTGCAGCACGTTGAATCCCTGATGCCGCTTGAAGCGCGCCACGATGTCGCTGGCGATGTAGCCGAGCGGATGACCTACGTGCAGGCCAGCGCCGCTGGGGTACGGGAACATGTCGAGGACGTAGTATTTCGGCTTCGACGCATCGTTCAAGACCCGGTAGGTCTTGTCGTTCTGCCACTTCTCGCGCCACTTCTGCTCGATGTCCTTTGGATCGTACTGCATGGTCCTGTGCTACGGACCGCGAAGGTAGAAGGGCGGCGGCGAGCGTAGGCCCGTTCTCGGCATCGCCCTTACTTTCGCGACCGCCCAGCGCCCCACCATGAGCGACCAACGCTACCTGAAGTCACGCACGCGCACCTCCAATGTGAGCACCGTGATCGGCATCGCCCTGGTACTGTTCATGTTGGGCGTCTTGGGTTTCCTGGTGCTGAACGCTCAGGCCTTGGAGCGCTATTTCAAGGAGAATGTGCGGGTAGAGCTCTTCCTGAAGCGCGACCTGAAGGAGGTGGACATCATGCAGTTCCGCAAGGAGTTGGACACCGAGGCCTATACCAACGAGACCCGCTACGTCACCGCGGACGAGGCGGCCGAACAGCTGAAAAAGGACCTCGGTGAGGATTTCCTCGGTGTGCTGGGCAGCAACCCGCTCCTACCCTCGGTGGAACTGCGCTTGAACGCCGACCACGCCCAAGCGGATAGCCTGAAGTGGATCGTGGAGCAACTGAAAAAGGACCCACGTGTGCAAGAGGTGGCCTACAACGCGGCCGTGGTGGAGAACATCGACGCCAATGTGAGCAAGGTGGGCTTGCTGGTACTGGGTTTCACGGTGCTCCTGCTTTTCGTGGCCATCGCCCTCATCAACAACACCATCCGCCTGGCGATCTATAGCAAGCGATTCCTGATCCGCACCATGCACTTGGTGGGGGCCACGCAATGGTTCATCAAGAAACCCTTCCTCGGCCAGAGCTTGTGGCAGGGGATCATCGGGGCGGTGCTGGCCATCGGCCTGTTGGTGGGCTTGCTGCAACTCACCAACCACTACATGCCCGACCTGCTCGCTTTCACCGACATGCCCACGCTGGCGCTGCTGTTCGCCGGGGTGCTGGTGCTCGGCTTGGTGATCTCCCTCGCCTCCACCTGGTTCGCCGTGGGGCGCTACCTTCGCATGAACTCGGAGGACCTGCATTGGAGTTGAGTGTGAAGTGTGAAGTGTGAGGTGTGAGGTGTGGAATACTGCTGGAGGTACCGGAACGGTGGAAGTGACCAATGAATTGAGCATACAACCTTAGGAAATGGCCAAGCCTGAACTGAACAACGACATGCCGTTCACGGCGACGAACTACAAGCTGCTGCTCATCGGCCTGGCGATCGTCACCGTGGGGTACATCCTCATGAGCGGAGGTGGTAATGGCGATCCCAATGCCTTCGACGCGTCAGAGCTCTTCAGCGCGCGTCGCATCACCATCGCACCCATCGTGGTGTTGGCTGGCTACGCCTTCGTGGCCTACGCCATCCTGAAGAAAACCGGGGAGACGGGCAAATGACCGTCCTGCAAGCGATCATCCTCGCCATCATCGAGGGGATCACCGAATTCCTGCCCGTCAGCAGCACGGGCCATATGATCATCGGGTCCACGATCATGGGGATCGAGCAGGACGAATTCGTCAAGCTCTTCACCGTGGCCATCCAGTTCGGCACCATCCTCAGCGTGGTGGCCCTATACTGGAAGCGGTTCTTCCAAAGCTTCGACTTCTACCTGAAGCTGCTCGCAGGCTTCATCCCGGCCGTGATCGCCGGTCTGCTCTTCAAGGACTACATCGACCTGCTGCTCGAGAACGTGGTGGTGGTCGGCGTGATGTTGTTCCTCGGCGGCATCGTCTTCCTCTTCATCGATCGCCTGGCACCAACTGCTGCAGAAGGCACGGACCAACCGATGTCCTTCAAACAAGCAGCCACCATCGGTGTTTGGCAATGCCTGGCCATGGTGCCAGGTGTATCGCGTTCGGCGGCCACCATCATCGGTGGCATGACGCAAGGGTTCACCCGTAAGAACGCGGCGGAATTCAGCTTCTTCCTCGCGGTGCCCACCATGTTCGCGGCCACGGTGAAGAGCTTCTACGACTATATGATAGACGGCGGCGCCTTCACCAACGAGCACCTGCAACTCTTCGCCATCGGCAACGTGGTGGCCTTCGTGGTGGCCATCATCGCCATCCGCTCCTTCATCAGCTACCTCACGAAAAGCGGTTTCAAGGCCTTCGGGTGGTACCGCATCGTGGTGGGTGGTGTCATCATCGCGTTGCACCTCGCGGGCGTTTCGATGCAGATGTACTGAACCGTGGACGCTTTCGACTTCACCCCGGACACCGGTGGCCTCGTGCTCGTCGATAAGCCGCTCACCTGGACGAGCTTCGATGTGGTGGGGAAATTGCGGGGGGCCATGCGCATCGCGGCGGGCCGCAAGATCAAAGTGGGCCACGCGGGCACCCTGGACCCCCTGGCCAGCGGGCTGCTGATCCTCGCCTACGGTCCGTTCACCAAGAAATTGCCGCTGATCACCGGTGCCGAGAAGACCTATACGGGCACCATCACCTTGGGCAGCACCACCCCCAGCTACGACCTGGAAACACCCACCGAGCCGGGCGGTCCGTGGGAACAGCTGGATGAAGCCACCATCCGGGCCGCCTTCGCGCAGTTCTTAGGCACCATCGAACAACGTCCGCCGAACTACAGCGCCAAGCGCTTCGAGGGGGAGCGCGCCTATTTCCTGGCCCGCGACAGCGAACGCGCACATCTGGTGGAGATGAAACCCGTGAGCGTGGTGGTGAGCGCGTTGGACGTGACGGCGATCCGTGCCAACGAAGTGGACTTCGAGGTACACGTGAGCAAGGGCACTTACATCCGTTCCCTGGCCCACGACATCGGTCAGGTGCTGGGTTGCGGGGCGCATCTTTCGGCATTGCGCCGCACGCGGATCGGCGATTACGATGTACAGAACGCGTACACCCCGGCGGAGTGGTCCGAACGCATCGCTCCGTATACGAAAGACCGGGTTATCAACAGGACAATCGACTGATATCCAGAAGATTTAACATTCGCTTCGCGATCGTACTATCTTCGGCGCCCCAAACTCTCAGGCCCGGCCCAGTAAGCCCGCCCCAACCCCATGAAACTTACCGCGTTCAAATTCGCCCTGCCCAAGGAGCAGATCGCTCTGTACCCCAC
>JAEUTB010000167.1 GCA_016787995.1 Flavobacteriales bacterium
CAAGTGCTCGTTGGTGATCGAGCGGCACTCGATGAACATCGAAGGCAAGGAGAAGAACAAGTGGATCGACGACTCCTGGTTCGTGATCGCCAAGAGCCATTTCTACAAGAAGAACTTCTACGAAGCCGAGCGCGGATTCACCTACGTGAGCCGACGCTTCAAAGGAGGGAACCGCAAGTTGGAAAGCCTGATCTGGCTGGCCCGAACGGCCATTCTATTGGAGCAGTACGGCAAGGCACAGAGCGCGCTGGACGAGATCACGAACCAGAAGGTCCTGCCCAAGCGCTTCGACCATGGAGAGCTCGAGGCCGTGAAAGCAGAGCTGGCGTTGAAGCGCGGAAAAGTGGATGACGCCATCGTTCATCTGGAGGCGGCCATACCGAACGCACAGAGCAAACGCGAGCGGGTGCGCTGGGCCTTCGCCCTGGCCCAACTCTATCAACTCAAAGGCCTGGAGGAGAAGTCCATCAAGCAGTTCGCCATCGTGAGCCGCATGAACCCGCCCTACGAGATGGCCTTCCACGCCCAGATCTTCCAAGCACTGGCCTTCAACAAGGGCGACAGCAAGGAGATCCGGCGGAAGCTGAACCGCATGTTGCGCGATGACAAGCACATCGATCATTTCGACATGCTGCATTACGCGCTGGCCGACCTGGACCTGAAGGAGCGCAAGGATTCCCTGGCGATCGACCACTTGATGACCAGTGCAAGGGTCAGCACCACCGATATCAAGCAGAAAGCCAAGACCTTCCTGAAGCTGGCCGACCTCTACTTCGATGATCGGGCCTATTCGGATGCCCAGAAATACTACGATAGCACACAGACCATCCTCGCGGAGGAGCACGTACGATACGAGGAGGTGACCACGCGTGCCCGCGTTCTCGGCGAGCTGGTGGAGCAATTGCGCATCATCGCTCTGGAGGATAGCCTGCAGGCCCTGGCACAGCTGGATGAAAAGGACCTGGAGAAGAAGATCCAAGGCATCATCCGCGACCGGGAGCGGGCCGAAGAGGAACGGTTGCGTTTGGAAGAAGAAGCCCGTGCCGCTGCGGAAGCGAACCCCGACATGGGCAAGGAGCCGCCGACGCCGCCTGGTGTGGGTGGTGGACGCGGAGCCTGGTACTTCTACGACCCGCAGCAGATCGGCAGGGGCCTTTCCAACTTCCGGAAGAAATGGGGCGCCCGCAAATTGGAGGACGATTGGCGGCGGAAGGACAAGAGCGGCAGCGCCTTGGGTGAATTCGCCGAGGAGGAAGAAGGGGACCCCGAAGGGGAAGAAGCCGGTGAAAAGAAGGAAGCCGAATGGAAGGACCCCTCCTTCTACACCAAGGACATCCCCAAGAACGATGCGGCCTTGGAAGCCTCCAACGCCAGGGTGTGCGCGGCGCTGTACACCAGCGGCATCATCTACAAGGAGCAACTGAAGGACGTGGACAACGCCATCGAGAGCTTCGAGGTGCTCAACGGTCGGTTCGAGGAATGCCGCTACACGCCGGAGAGTTTCTACCAGCTCTACCGCATCTACCTGGAAAAGGAGCAGACCACGAACTACTTCGCGCCGGACGGTCTCGGGTCGCAGTACTACGCCAACATCATCATGGAACGCTGGCCCGATTCGGAGTTCGCCCGGTTGGTGCGCGACCCCAACGTTCTCCAAGCGGACGAAGCCCGCAAAAAGGAAGAAGAGGCCAAATACAAGGAGGTCTACGACCGCTACCGCCAATACCTGTTCTCCTCGGTGATCGTCTCTTGCGAAGGGGTTATCGAGAACGAGCCACGCAACCACTTCCTTTCGAAGTACCATATGCTGCGGGCGCTCTCCCTGGGTGGCCTGCGTGACCAAGCCGGTTTCCGCGCGGCGCTGATGACGGTGAAGGAGAAGTTCGCCGGTACGGATGAGGAGCGGGCCGCTACCGAGATGTTGGCCGCCCTGGACCGTACCTCTGGCAATGCCCCACCACCACAGAACAAGCAAGGCGCCGCCGCTGTGTACACGGCCGATGCGGGTGCACATTTCTTCGCGCTGATCGTACCCAACGAAGGATCCGACCTGAACGCCATCAAAGCACGGATCTCCTCCTTCAACCAGCAGTACTACCCCAACCCGCCGGTGGAGATCACCAACAGCTTCCTGGATACCGATCATCAAGTGGTGCTCCTCAGTGGTTTCACCACCAAGGCGATGGCCATGCAATACCACGAGCTCTTCTCCAGCGGCAACGAAGCACTCGTGGGGATCAACGACCAAGGGTTCCCGGCCTTCCCCATCACCTCGGCCAACTACGCCCAGCTCTACAAAAGCAAGGACCTGAACGGGTACCAAGCCTTCTTCGATCAGAATTACCTTGACGGTCAGTAGGATAACTCATCCCGGTCCTTATCTTTGACGCCAGACGTCCTGTTCCCCATAGCCACCGAAGGACCATGTTCCGCTCCGAAAAACCTGCGAACCCTGCACCCATGATCAACAAGACCGCAGAAACCGTCAGCCCCGGGAAGATCAACAGCATCATGGAGGGCACCTCCATCGAGGGCGAGATCAAGAGCGACAGCAACATCCGCATCGACGGACGGGTGAAGGGGACCATCAATGCGCGCGGACGGGTGATCGTAGGGCAGACCGGGCACATTGAGGGCGAGATCGTGTGCCAGAGCAGCGATATCGAAGGCACGGTGATCGGCAAGGTCAATTGCCAGGACCTGCTGAGCCTGAAGGCCACGGCCAAATTGCAGGGCGACATCAACACGAAGAAGCTGGCCATCGAGCCTGGTGCCGTGTTCACCGGTAACTGCAGCATGGGCGGCGGTGTGGTGAAGGAAATGGACCCTGTTCGCCTGCGTACGGAGAACAATCCCGTGACGCGGCCCGAGCAACAGGCCGCCCGCTAAGGCGCCATCCGCATCATGTCGCTTCGATCGATCCAAGGACCCGTGGTCCTTGCACTGCTGTGCGCAGCGGCGGTGGTGGGGATCTTCCACTGGCGGGGCATGCGTACGGGCCTGACCCCATTCCTCCTCATCGCGTTCTTCACCCTGCTCAGCATCGGCGGTCGCGTGCTGCATGCATCCGCTCGGGACCCGAAGCAGGCCGTGCGCTCGTCCATGGCCGCCATGGCCTTGAAGATGCTGGCCGCGTTGATCGTACTCGTGGTCGTGGTCTTCGCCACCCCGCGTGAACGGGTCTTGGAAATGGCCCTCACCTTCGGCGGGCTCTACGTGATCTTCCTGGTGTTCGACACGGCCCATCAGTTCAAGACCATCCAACGCACATGAGCGCCAATACACCGCGGCGGTCCTTGCTCCCCTCCGGTACCAAGGACTACATGCGGTATTCCGGCATCGGCCTCACCATGGCCGGGTGTGTCGCCGCCTTCACCCTGCTCGGTCGCTGGCTGGACGGGTTGGTGCGGTGGAAGGTGCCCGTGTTCACGCTGGTGGGGGCTTTGGTGGGTGTGGCCGGTGCCATACTCTACCTGTTCCGTGCCACGCGGAAACCCTAGAACGGCGCGCGAACGGCCCGGAAGGATCGGCCTTTGCGCACGGAAGATTCCCATTGTAAGACCGTAACGGCTACATTTGCGGCCGAAATCAAGGGGGTGTCGTCCCCTGAACGTGATGAAAGCCTTGATCCGCGCTGCATTCCTCGCCCTCAGCACCGTCATTGCCGGGGCTTCTGCGGCGCAGCATGGCGACCACGCCACCCCTGATAGCGCCCACGCCGTGGTGGCCACCGATGCCCAGCTCGACGCGGAGGACGTGGCCGAGGTGCACGCGACCCACCAGGAGGCGGCTGATGGCCACGCCAAGTTCAATCCGGGGGAGATGATCATGGGCCACGTGGGCGATGAGCATGGCTGGCACCTCTGGGGCCACACCACCCTCCCGCTCCCGATCATCGTCTACAACACCCAACGCGGTCTCTCCACCTTCAGTAGCGGTCGTTTCGATCATGGGCACAAGACCTACGGTGGCTATATGCTGCACGAGGGTAAACTCGTGGCCACCACCGCACTCGATGGCACCGATGCCCACCACGCTAGCGTGGACGAGGCGTTGACCAAAGCCACGTGGGACCTGAGCATCACGAAGAACGTGTTGGCCATGTTGGTGAGCGTGGCGATCATGCTGATCGTATTCCTGAGCGTGGCGAAGCATTACCGCGTTCACGGCCTCGGAGCACCGAAGGGCATCGCGCGTTTCGTGGAGCCCATCATCCTCTTCGTGCGTGACGATGTGGCCAAGGCGAACATCGGTCCGGGGTATGCGCGCTTCATGCCCTATTTGCTCACGGTCTTCTTCTTCATCCTGATCAACAACCTGATGGGGCTGATCCCGATCTTCCCCTTCGGCGCCAACGTGAGCGGCAGCATCTCGGTGACCTTCGCCCTGGCCGCGATCACCTTCATCATCACCTTGATCAACGGGAACCGCCATTACTGGGGCCACATCCTGGCCATGCCCGGCGTACCTAAGCCGGTGTTGTTGATCCTGACGCCGGTGGAGATCCTGGGTGTGTTCCTGCGCCCCGCGATCCTCATGATCCGACTGTTCGCGAACATCACCGCGGGCCACATCATCGTATTGAGCTTCTTCGCGCTGATCTTCATCTTCGGGGAGATCAATGCCGGACTGGGCTGGGGCGTTTCGATCTTCTCCCTGCTCTTCACCGTGTTCATGAGCATGATGGAACTGCTCGTGGCCTTCATCCAAGCTTTCGTGTTCACCTTCCTCTCGGCCATGTACTTCGGTTCGGCCATCGAAGGGGCGCACGGCGACCATCACTGAGAACCAGACCCAAACACCGTTAAACAACAACCCGTATGTTCCTCACTTTCCTCCTGCAAGCCGCCGCTGAAGCTCCGTTGCACTTCGGTCTCGCCGCCATCGGTGCCGGCATCGCCGCCCTGGCCGCT
>JAEUTB010000257.1 GCA_016787995.1 Flavobacteriales bacterium
CCAGCCCTGTGGATCACAGAACTCTTCGGCGATGTCCATCAGCGGCGATGACCAGAATGATATGGTCATCTTCCCCAATCCGAACAACGGCCGAACGATGCGCTTCTCCTTCGGTGGATCGGTCAACGCTACGAACGCCACTATTGAATTCATGGCGATGAACGGCTCGATCGTCGTTCATCGTGCTGTTCGACTGGAATACGGTGCCA
This sequence comes from Flavobacteriales bacterium, assembly GCA_016787995.1. Lineage (GTDB taxonomy): Bacteria > Bacteroidota > Bacteroidia > Flavobacteriales_F > PHOS-HE28 > PHOS-HE28. The sequence continues at coordinate 210 of JAEUTB010000257.1, forward strand.
CCAGCTTCACCCTGGACCTTGATGGCGATCTTTCCAATGGCATCTACCTGGCACGCGTTCGGATGGGCGAACGCACCCATATCCAGCGCGTGGTGGTGCAGGAATAGGGCAGCCTCGACCGAAAGGAACGCCCTGGCCTGACCGGTCAGGGCGTTCTTCGTTCCGCGTGGCACTTCAATGCTCGGCCAGACTCCATGTCCACTGATCGCGCGAACCGATCAGACCCAACGACCACCGCTCGTGGATCCCGCTTGGATCCCTGCTCCTTGTTGTGCATCTTGCAGGCGCAATACCCACCACCTCGCATGGAACTCGTCATCAACGGCCTCAGCAAAACCTACGGCAACGGCGTAAAGGCGCTGGACAACGTGAGCCTCACCATCCCCACCGGCATGTTCGGACTACTGGGGCCAAACGGGGCAGGCAAAAGTTCGCTCATGCGCATCCTGGCCACGTTGCAGGAGGCCGATGCGGGCACGGTCATGCTCGGCGATCTGGATGTGCTCAACCAGAAACATGAGGTGCGCAAGGTGCTCGGCTACCTGCCGCAGGAGTTCGGTGTGTACCCCAAGGTGAGCGCCTACCAGATGCTCGACCACATCGCACTGCTGAAAGGAGTGATCGCCAATGGCGAACGCAAACAACTGGTGGAGGCCCTGCTGCAAAAGGTGAACCTCTGGGAACATCGCAACCGTCGCATCGCAGGCTTCAGCGGTGGCATGAAGCAGCGCTTCGGCATCGCCCAGGCGCTCATCGGCGACCCCAAGCTCATCATCGTGGATGAACCCACCGCAGGCCTCGACCCCGGCGAGCGCAACCGCTTCTACAACCTGCTCACCGAGATCGGCGAGAACGTGGTGGTGATCCTCAGCACCCACATCGTGCAGGATGTGCAGGAGCTGTGCAACAATATGGCCATCATCAACATGGGCCAGCTGCTCTTCGCAGGTTCACCCAGCGATGCGCTGCGTGCTGCAGAAGGCCACATCTGGGAGAAGCGCATCAGCAAGAGCGAACTGGAACAGCACCTCGCAGCACACCGGGTCATCAGCAACAAGCTCATCGCAGGCAGCCCGGTGATCCACGTCTTCAACAGCACCCGGCCCGCCGATGACTTCGTACCGGTGGAACCCAACCTCGAGGATGTGTTCTTCAGCCACATCAACGGCATCCTTAACACCACCGCAGCATGACCTGGCGGCTCTTCCTCCTCGAAGTGCGCCATTGGCTCCGTCAGCCCATGGTGTACATCTTCCTGCTCCTCTTCGCCCTGATCGGCTTCGGTCTGGTGACGTGGGATAAGCTGGTGGTGGGTGGGCAGCTGGCCAACGTGCAGTTGAACGCCCCTTACATGGTGTTCCAGTACTACGCCGTCATGGGGTTCCTGGGGCTGCTGATGGTGACCGCCTTCGTCAACGCCAGCGCCATCCGCGACTTCGCGAACAACACCCAGCAGATCATGTTCAGCACACCGCTGAAGAAAAGCCACTACCTGCTGAGCCGCTTCCTGGGCAGCACCTTCGTGGCGTCGCTTCCGCTGCTGGGCATCTCGCTGGGTATGCTGCTGGGCAGCGCCATGCCCTGGGTGGATCCCGAACGGCTGGGTCCCAACGATCTGATGGCCCATGCGCAGGCCTACCTCTACCTCAGCCTGCCCAATATCCTGTTCTCCTCGGCCATCATCTTCTCGGTGGCCGTTCTGATGCGCAGCACGGCGGCAGCCTTCATCACGGCCGTTGTGATCATGGTGGGCAATGGCGTGGCCGACACCTTCATGGGCGAGATGGAGAACCAGACCCTCGCCGCTCTGCTCGACCCCTTCGCCGGCATCGCGTTCGAACTGGTATCGCGCTACTGGACCGTGGACGACAAGAACACCCTGCTGCTGCCCATGAACGGCGTGTTCCTGTGGAACCGCATCCTCTGGCTGGCCATCGCGGCTGGCATCTTCGGGCTGGGCTACTGGCGCTTCAGCTTCAGTGAGCGCAACAAGGTGGGCAAGCTTCCGCCGGCCACTTCTGAAGTGGAAGCGCTCCGCGCCGCCGCCGCTCCACTTCCCAAGGTGTCGCGCCAGCATGGCACCAGCGCACGTTTCCGGCAATGGCGCCGCATCGTGTGGAACGACTTCACAGGCATGCTCCGTGGAACGGCCTTCCTGCTGGTCACAGGCATCGGCCTGCTCAACATGTTCCTGAGCCTGGCCTTCTCCACCTCGCTGTACGAGAACACCATCCACCCGGTGACCTACCGCGTGAACGACATCACCGAGGGCACGTTCTCGCTCTTCCTCCTGATCCTGGTGACCTTCTACAGTGGTCTGCTCGTGTGGAAGGAACGGGAGCCCAAGCTGGATGAAGTACACGATGCCACACCCATCCCATTGGGACTCTCACTGTTCGGCAAGTACACGGCCCTGGTACTGCTCCTCGCTGTGGTGCTCAGCATTTCGGCGTTCGGAGGAATGATCTACCAGCTCACCCAAGGCTACACACGGCTTGAGCTCAACGTCTACCTCGGCAATTACATCCTGCCGAACCTCCTGGGCTTGTCCATCATGTCCGCGCTCGCCTTCGCCATCCATGTGCTGGTGAACAACAAGTATGTGGGCTACGCCGTGTTCATCGTGTTCCTCGTGGGCAATGGCATCCTGCTCAACGCGTTGGACATCACCACGCGGCTGGCCAGCTTCAACAGCGCCCCCAGCGATCCCTATTCGGACATGAACGCCTATGGCACGTCGCTGCGGGCCTGGGCCTGGTTCAAGGCGTATTGGGGCGCCTTCGCTGCAGTGTTGATGACCGTTGCGCTCCTCTTCTGGATCCGTGGGCGGGAGACCGAACGGGCTTGGCGCCTGCGACTTGCGGGCCAGCGGCTGCGCACCACCCGTTGGTTGCTCTTGCCCGCCCTGGCCGCGTGGATCGGTCTCGGTGCCTGGAACTACTACAACACCAAGGTGCTCAACGAAATGGTCGGCGAGGACCAGTTGGAGGAGGATCGCGTGTACTATGAACGCACCTACAAGAAGTACGAAGGCATCCCCCAGCCCCACTATACCGACATCCGCTTCACCATCGACCTGGTCCCTGCTGAACGCTCGCTGCACAGTGTGGCGGAGGTCACCGTGCGCAACAAGTCGCGCGTACCGATCGATTCCCTCCACCTGAACATGGGTGGCGGCGGGATCGAACAGGAGGTGAGCATCCCCGGCGCCCAGCTAGTGGTGAACGACGAACGGGTGGACTACCGGATCTACAAGCTGGACAAGGCCCTGCAGCCGGGAGAGGAACTGCGCTTCACCGTTACCGCAAGCCACGTGGAACGCGGGTTCGAGAACAACGTGACCGCCATGCAGTTGAACCACAACGGCACCTTCTTCAACAACATGGACCTCATCCCGCTGATCGGATACACGGCCGATGGGGAACTACAGGACAAGAACGACCGCAAGGACCATGACCTGCCGCCCAAGGAGCGCATGCCACGCCTCACCAGCGACAGCCTCGCGCGGATGCAGCAGTACTTGATGCCCAACAGTGACTGGGTGAACGTGAGCACCATCATCAGCACCACTCCCGATCAGATCGCCATCGCGCCAGGCAGCCTCAAGCGCGAATGGACCGAGAACGGCAAGCGCTACTTCGAGTACGTGGTGGACCATCCCAGCATGAACTTCTACTCCTTCATGAGCGCCCGCTACGAGGTACACCGGGAGAAGTTCGACGGAGTTGACGCGGAGGTGTACTACCATCCCGACCATGCCGAGAACGTGCCGCGCATGGCACAGAGCATCAAACGTTCGCTCGCATACTACGGCACACACTTCGGTCCGTATCGGCACAAACAGGCGCGCATCATCGAATTCCCCCGCTACCAAAGCTTCGCACAGGCCTTCCCCGGCACCATGCCATACAGCGAAGCCATCGGGTTCATCGCTGACCTGAGCGACACCACCGACATCGATATGGTGTTCTACGTGGTGGCGCACGAGATGGGGCACCAGTGGTGGGCGCACCAGGTGATGGGCGCCGACATGCAGGGCAGCACGCTCCTGAGCGAGACCATGTCACAATACAGCGCGTTGATGGTGATGGAGGAAGAGTACGGCCGCGCACAGATGCGGAAGTTCCTCAAGCTGGAGAGCGATCGCTACCAAAGTGCACGCGGAACCGAAGAGCTGAAGGAAGTACCGCTGCTCGAAGTGGAGAACCAGGGCTATGTCCATTACAACAAGGGTAGCGTGGTGCTCTATTGCCTGCGCGATTTCGTGGGCGAGGATAAGCTGAACCAGGCCTTCCGTAACCTGGTGGACACCTTCGCCTACGCCGAACCACCCTACCCCACCGCCCTCGACATGTACCGCGAACTGGAACAGGTGGTGCCGGACAGCTTGGAGTACCTGCTCATCGATGGGTTCAAGAAGATCACGCTCTACAACAACCGTGTGGATAAGGCCACGGCCCGCATGTTACCGGACAGTACGTACGAGGTGACCGTGGAGATCTTCGGCGAGAAGAATTACGCGGACTCGCTCGGTCGCGAGACCCCTGCAACGATGAACGATTGGATGGACGTCAGCATCACGCGTGTCCCGAAATTCGGTGCTAAGGCGGACAAGTCAAAGAACGATGTTCCCCTCGTGCAACAACGTCTTCGTCTGAAGTCAGGAACCAACCGTATCACGTTCATCGTCCCGGAAAAGCCACTACAAGCCGTGCTTGATCGGGATAATCTCTTCTTCGACCGTGTGATGCAGGACAACGCGAGATCCGTGGAGTTGGAGTGATGCATGGAACGGTGAGGTGATCATCCGTACAGGTGGCGCTTCCTTGTTCTTCAATGCGGAACTCCCGATATTCGTAGTTCCTGCATGTCCATATCCTCTCCCTTTCTGTGACGATACTCCGGGCCCTCCACCGGTGGATCACCACTGTGACGCTCCTCTGGTGCGGACATGCTGCATTCGGCTCGGATCATGTGAAGCGCATGGAGCGGTTACCGCCTTTCGCGGACCCGGCCCTCCATTCTTTGATCGAACGCGCGGTGGAGCAGATGAACGGGTTCCACGGCGATAGCGCCATGGCGACCATCAACGCGGCGCTTCTGCGGATCGACCCGCTGAAGCACCTCGAAGAACGCCACTACTTCCTGGCCTATCGTGCAGAAGTGCTTTACTACGGCGGACTCTTCAACGAGGCCATGCGCGACCTGGATGAAGCGGAGCGTATCGCCTTCGCCCTGAAGGATAGCACACTGATCGCGAATGCCTTCAACCTCAAAGGCCTGTTGCACGAGAACATCCAGGACAGCCGCGAAGCCCTTCCTTACATGCGGATGGCCTTGAAGTGGTTCCCGCAACGACCAGCTTCCCGCTACCCCGTAACGGAGATCTTCCACATCCATGGGAACCTCGGCAGCTACCTGACCTCCATCGGACAACTGGACAGCGCACTCCTCCACCTCGAGACCTCCTTACGACTCGCCTCCGATCTGGGCGCCGAACGCGCCATGGCCGTGGCGTGGTGGGGCCTTGGGAACCTCGAGATCCTGCGCGGTGATCCACGGACCGCGCTCATCGACTATGACCGCAGTTGGGCCATCGCAGATAGTGCGAAGGATCATGACATCGGTGTGGACGCATTGATCGGACGCGGACTGGCACTGGCACATTCCGGCGACCGAGAAGCAGCGCGGAGGGCGATCGACCGCGCCGAAGACTATCTGATCGCACACCGGGGAACCATCGGACTGGTCACCCAACGCAACTTCGCGCGACAAGCCGCCAAGGCCTACCAGGTACTCGGTGCACCAACCGACGCGCTCACGAGCATGGCGGAATGGCACCGGATCGACAGTTCGATCACCGCGAACAACATCCGGTCCGCGCTGGCCACTCAAGCCCAACTCATCAAAGCGGACAACGACCTGGAAGTGGAACGGCTGGAGCGATCCAATGTGGCCGAACAATTGACGAACGAGCAGCGCGCACGGCAATGGATCATCATCGGTGGCGTACTGGCATTGCTGGCCATCTCCGCCATCTACCTCGTCAACAGCTCACGCCAGCGCCACAAGCGAAGGCTTGCGGAAGTGGAGGCGGAACGCGTGCGCCAGGAACGCACGATCGCCGAACTACGCGTGCGGGAGCAGGTGAGCCGCGACCTTCACGATGACCTGGGGGTAGGTCTCAGTGCCCTCAAACTGCGCAGCGAAATGAGCGTACGACAGGATCCCGAATCACCCTCGGTGACGATTCTGCGCGAACAGGCCAGCGCGGCGGAAGAACTCATCATCAGCATGCGCGATATCATCTGGGCCCTGCAGGACGACCAAGGTAGCTTGGACGATCTTGTCGCCTACATGTGCGCACACGCCCGAACCTATTTGGATGTCCATGGGATGGAACTGCTGCTTGAGGTGGATGCGGAATGGCCCACCCTACAACTCACCACACCACAACGGCGCAACATCTTCCTGATCATGAAAGAAGCACTGCACAACGTGGTGAAACATGCGCAAGCGAAGCAGGTGAGGCTCTTGATCCGGTGGAAGGATGGATTCCAGTTGGAGGTGATCGATGATGGACGAGGCCTGCCGGCTGACCGTAAACGGAACGGACATGGACTCGTGAACATGGAGAAAAGAGCCCAACAAGTGGGTGCCACCTTCCGGGTCGTGTCAGAGCCGGGCCTTCCGGGCACCCGCCTTTCCTTGATCGTACCTTTCCAGTAGAACGAAAGTTAGCTTGCTAGCACTGGATAGGCGTCGCACCTTCGTTCCGTGGAAAAGAAGATAAGCATTCGCATCGTGGAGGATGATGAACGCATCCGGGAGATGCTCCGTGCGGTCCTGATCGCGACACCCGGCATGCGCGTGATGGATGCCGTGGGCTCGGTGGAAGAAGCCTTGGCACTGCCCGCCGACACGGTGGCGGATGTCGTGCTCATGGACGTGAACCTGCCCGGTATGGACGGCATCCAAGGCGTGCGGGAGTTGAGCCAGACCTGGGAGAATTCCCAGTTCCTGATGTACACGGTGAACGACACGGACGACAAGGTGTTCGAAGCACTGAAAGCGGGTGCCAATGGCTATTTGTTGAAGAACTCCTCTCCCGACCAGATCGTGCAGGCCATCCGAGAGGTGCATGCCGGTGGTTCGCCCATGAGCATGAGCGTGGCCCGGCGCGTGGTGCGCCATTTCCGTCCGAACGGCTCCGTGCAACGCGATGAACTCGGCGTTGCGTTATCCGACCGCGAGTTCCATGTGCTGGAACTGCTCGCACAAGGACTGCTCTACAAGGAGATCGCTTCCCGAATGGAGATCACCGAAGGCACGGTGAAACAGCACATCCATCGCATCTACGGCAAGATGCATGTGAGCAACCGCACCGAAGCGGTCAATCGTTTCTTCGGGCGCTGAGGGATCATCCGTCGCCATATCGAGGATCAGGACGCCACGGTAGTTTCTCCAGTCGCTCGGTACGCAGGGAGGTGTGGCCGAACTCCTCCTCCACCACCCCGATGAACCGGTAGACCCCGCGACCCCGGAACGTATACTGCGCGGCCACATCGGGGAACTGCGTGCTGTCCCAGAAGTCGCCTGCCGGATCGATGAAGGAACCGAAGGTCATCCGCTGGCCATGGTGCGTGTCCGTCGCCTTCACATGGATCATGTAGCCCAACATCCGCACTCGCTTGCCCACATGGGCTGCCATGTCGCGCTTCAGGATGATGGGTGGCTGATCCTGTGCTGTCGCTTCAGAGAGGTCCACCAACTCGAAGGGATCGCACAACGGGAAACCCAACAGGTCCAGCTCGTCGTAGGCGTCGGCCAGGGCATAGTGCTGAAGCTCCGGCAGCCTTGGCTCCTCCACTTTGGTGATGAACAGATCGCCGGACGTGCGCACCGTGGCCGGTCGGTGGAGCAGAGCCACGTCCCAAAGCAACTGCGGCTTGCTCCGACCGGTGCATCGCAATGCCCCCACACGCACCAGGATCCGCGCCTGCTCCAAGCCCAGCGGTACGCGCTTCAAAAGGTCCTCAAGATCCGCGTAGGGCCCGTTCTTCCGACGCTCGTTCAGGATCAACGCCACCGATGCTTCGTTGAGGCTCTTCACATTCCCAAGGCCAAGGAAGATGCGCGGTGCTGACGCGCCGTTGTGTGCAGCGTGTGTTACGTACCCCTGCTGCTGTCCCACCCCTTTCTGCAACGTACACAACTCCTCGCTCCTGTTCACGCAAGGTGCTTCGATCACCGCACCGGCGCGTTTCGCTTCATGCAGGTAGAATTCGGTATGGTAGAATCCCCCGAAGTTATTGACCACTCCCACCAGGAACTCCAAGGGGTGGTGGGCCTTCAGGTAGAGGCTCTGGTAGCTCTCCACCGCATAGCTCGCGCTGTGTCCCTTGGCGAAACTGAAGCTGGCGAAGCTCTGGATCTGTCGCCACACTTCCTCCGCTTCGCCATTCGGGTAGCCGCGCTCCCTGCAATTGTCGAAGAACTTACGCTCGACCACCTTGAACTCCGGCCGGTCGCGGTAGCGGATGTTCATCCCGCGCCGCACCTGATCGGCCTCCTCGGCGGTCAGCCCCGCGTACTGCACCACCACACGCATCACATCCTCTTGGTACACCATCACCCCATAGGTCTCGGGCATGATGGCCATCATACGCTCGGGAGCCAGCTTGCGACGCTCCGGATCACGATGGCGCAGCAGGTATTCGCGCATCATGCCGCTCTCCGCCACCCCGGGTCGAATGATGCTGCTCGCCGCCACCAATCCCAGGTAGTCATCGACCTCCAGCTTCTTCAGCAACATCCGCATCGCCGGGCTCTCCACATAGAAACAACCGATCGTATCGCCTCTGCGGATCAATTCCTTGATGGCCGGATCCTGCTTGAACCGCTGGATGTCGTGGATGTCCACCGCCGCTTCGCGGAAGTCGCAAGTCTCATGCCTCAAGTCACAAACATCAAGTTGGACATCCTCAGTGTTTGAACCTTGGAACTTGTGCCTTGTGTCTTGTGTCTTGTTCACCAATCCCACCGCCGCTTCGCGGAAGTCGCAAGTCTCATGCCTCAAGTCACAAACATCAAGTTGGACGTCCTCAATGCTTGAACCTTGGAACTTGTATCTTGTTTCTTGTGTCTTGTTCACCAATTCCACCGCCGCTTCGCGGAAGTCGCAAGTCTCATGTCTCAAGTCACAAACATCAAGTTGGACGTCCTCAATGCTTGAACCTTGGAACTTGTGTCTTGTTTCTTGTGTCTTGTTCACCAATTCCACCGCCGCTTCGCGGAAGTCGCAAGTCTCATGCCTCACAAGTTGGACGTCCTCAGTGTTTGAACCTTGGAACTTGTGCCTTGTGTCTTGTGTCTTGTTCACCAATTCCACCGCATCACGGATATGCCCCAGACCACGCTGGCTCAACAGATCGAACTTGTGCAGACCCAGATCCTCCGCCTCCAGCATGCTGAACTGCGTGACCGGGAATCCTTTCGGTGGTCGATACAGCGCCGTGAAATGCGTGACCGGCTTATCGGTGATGACCACACCGCCGGCATGGATACCCAGGTGGTGCGGCATGCCCAACAATTCCTTGCCATACCGCACCACGGCGCGCGCCACCCGATCCAGCTCGCCGTTCTTCACGTTGGCGCTCGGCTTTCCACGCGAGAAGTAGCCTGCATCACCCTCGCTCAACGCATCGATCTCCGCCGGTGGAAGCCCCATGGCCTTGCCCAATTCACGCACCGCACCGCGCCACTGGAAGGTGGTGTACGTGGCGATCTGCGCAGCATGGATCCCCGAGGCACCCGGTGTATTGTACTTCCCGAACACATGCCTGAAGATCTCGTCGCGGTCCTTCCAACTGAAGTCGATGTCGAAGTCGGGCGGTTTCTTGCGGGCCGGATTGATGAAGCGCTCGAAGTAGAGGTCAAGCTCCATCGGATCCACATCGGTGATGCGCAGGCAATACGCCACCACACTGTTGGCGCCACTCCCACGCCCCACATGGAAGAAGCCCCGTCGGCGTGCGTGCTCCACGATATCCTGGTTGATGAGGAAGTAGCTGATGTAACCCATGTCCTCGATCACCTTCAGCTCATGCTGCACACGCGCCTTCACCTGCGCGGAGGCGTTCGGGTACCGATAGGCCATGCCCGCCAGTGTATCGCGGTGCAACTTCTCGCGATCCTCCGCAGCGCTCGCCCCCAGCACCTTCCACGTCTTGTCGCTCCCGTCGAACGCGATGTCGCATGCATCCAGCAGCCGCTGCGCGTTCTCCAGCAACTGCGGGAAGTCCCGGTACAGATGGCGCACTTCCGCCTCACTTCGGAAGACCTCATCGGGTTGTGCCAGCTCCTCCGGTGGCAGCATGCTCAGCACGGTGTTCTTCGCCACGGTGCGCAACAACCGATGTACGTTGTGATCCACCTTGTTCCGTAAGGTGACCGGCAACAGCGCCACCAGATCCTGCGGCCGGCACCGCACACCGTTGTGGAACGGACTGAACGGGAGACGTGTAAGCTCCCACGGTCTGATGCCCACGCGTTCGTTCGGCCTCAGCCGCTGTGGCGCATTCTGCATCGGATAGATGAAGAAGACATCCTCCAACTCGGGCGCACGCTCGGGCAGCACCTCGTCATCCAACAAATGAGGGCTCAGCAACTCGTTCAGCCGCTGGAAACCGTTGTTGTTCTTCGCCAGACCGATGTAGAGCAAGCGTGCGCCTGCACGGAATTCGATGCCGGCGACCGGCCGGATGTTGAAGTACCGCATCGCGTCGCGCACGAAGTCCGGTATGCCCGCGGTGCAGTGGATGTCCGTGAGCGCGAACGAGCGCACGCCCGCCTTCGCCGCTTCCTCCAGCAGCGCATAGGGCTTCATCACCCCGTACTTGAAACTGAACCAGCTGTGCGCGTTGAGGTACATCGGGGCGGGATCGACGCGATATCCGTCGATCTTCGGCCCAATAAGTTAGCACGCAGAAAGACTACTTCAACCCTTCCCACCAACGCTCCGAGCGCGAGCGGTCGGCATCCACCACGATGGCCCCGATCCGCGGCGTCAATAGCGGCAGCCCCAAATCCTTCGCTTTCGCGGTGAGCCGCTCGATGGGTTCGGTCCAGGGATGTAGCGCCAGGCTGAACTTGCCCCAGTGTACGGGCATCAACACGCGTGCCTTCACGTCCAGCGCGGCTTGTGCGGTCTCTTCGGGCATCATGTGGATATTGGCCCAACGTTCGTTGTAGGCCCCACATTCCAGCAAGGCCAGATCGAAGGGCCCGAACCGCTCACCCACTTCCTTGAAGGTGGGCGAGTATCCCGAATCCGCCCCGAAATAGACCTTCTTGCCGCTCGCCTCCATCACCCAAGACCCCCACAAGGTGCTGAAGCGATTCGTCATGCCGCGGCCCGAGAAGTGGCGCGATGGAGCCAAGGTCAGCTTCACCGACCCCAGATCCACGCTTTCCCACCAGTCTCTTTCAGTGATCGCGCTCGCCGGAACACCCCACAACTCCAAGTGGGCACCCACACCCAGTGGCGCCACGAAACGCTTGTCCTTCAACTGCAACATGGTCTCGTGGTCCAGATGATCGTAATGGTCGTGCGACAACAACACCACGTCCACCGCAGGCAACAGGTCCACGCGCATATGCTCGGTGTAGTTGAAGCGCTTGGGG
>JAEUTB010000056.1 GCA_016787995.1 Flavobacteriales bacterium
CTCGTCGCCTTTCACATCGGCCATGTCCTTCTGAAGTTCGCGCACCAAGGTGCTGAGGAAGGCGAATACCGCGAATCCGAGGATCCAATACCAGAGCTCGATGTAGAAGGGTTGCATCTGGTACTGATCACCGTTCGGCAACGCGATGACCCAAAGCGGATCCATGGAGCGTTGTAGCAGCGGAAGCTCGTACAAGCCCACTGTGAGCGGCACCAAGGCCGTGAGCGTGGCTACCAGTCCATTACCGATGATGAGCTGCCGCTTGAACGTGGTGCTGTACACCCAGAGCGCGCCGATGGCGAAGGCCGGGATCGCTGCCCATTTCATCAACCCGCTCCGCCAGGCCACATAAGCGCCCAGGAGCAGCCCGAGTCCGCTCAATACAGCATGCGCCGTCATGGCCACACGCCGTTTCACCGTGCGGCCCACGATCACTTCACCGGGTTTGTTGATCCGGTCGATGCGGGTGTCGAAATAGTCGTTGATGACGTTGCCACCGGCCGCGATGAGTACCGTGCTCATGATCAGCAGGATGAAATGGAACAATGGCATCTGTGGACCGAAGTGCTCGGGTACCACCAGTTCGGCCCGTGTCACACCACCCACCTCCGCTACCAACTGGTTGAGGCCACGCTCCAACTGTCCACCGATCACACCGTAGCGCATCAGCAGCATGGTGGCCGCGATGATCGCCAGGTTCAACGGTCGCGTGAGCCGCAGCAGGTCCTTCATCACCACGTATGCGCTGCTTCGGTCAACCACTTTCCCTGCACCTTCATCACTTGTTCCAGGAGATCGCGCACGCAGCCTTCACCGCCTTTGGCATGGCTGATGAAAACACTTGCGCTCTTCACTTCGTTCGCCGCATCAGCCGGGCAACACGGGAAACCCACCCGTTGCATCACACGCAAGTCCGGTATGTCATCACCCATGTAGGCCGTGGTGGCAGGGTCAAGACCTTCTGCTACCAGCCTTTCGAAGAGTTCCAGTTTGTTCACTGTGCCGAGGTTGATCTCCTTGACACCCATGCGCTGCAAGCTTTCGCGCACCCCTTCGGACTTTCCCCCGCTGATGATGATGATGCGCATGCCTTCCTTCACCGCAAACTGCACGGCGTAAGCATCGCGCGTATGGAAGGTGCGTACAGGCTCCATCCCTGGGAAGAGCAGGTTGCGGTTGTCGGTGAAGACCCCGTCCACATCGAAGCAGAAGGTCCTCAGGTGCGCGAGCCGCTCTTTATACGTCCGTGTATCCATGGTCCGGATGTCCGTATGCACGCAGGATCATGCTGCTCAAGCGGGCATAAGCGGCGCGAAGTTCGGGATCATCCGTTAAGCGATCGAGGTGATGGCGTACGGTACCGAGGTCACCACGTCGCGCTGGGCCGGTCAACGCCTCGGAAGCACCGATGGCTGCGGCTTTCTGCGCCATGGCCACGAAGGAGGGCATCAGTATCGACGGGTCGATCGCATGGTCCGAGAGCAGCTCCTGAGCCCGTGCCAACAGGTGCAACGGGAAGTTCAGGCACATGGCCGCTGAAGCATGCACGAGTTCACGTTGGGCGTGGGTCAATTCCGTCACATGGTCGCTGAGGGCCTTTGCGATGCCCCTTACCCGCTCACGGGCAAAAGCGGTGTTCGCATCAACGACCAGCGGTATCGCCTTGAGGTCCATGGGCTCGCCCGGACTCAGGGAGACCAACGGCCAAAGCACAGCGCGGTGGGGGTGTGGAAGCAGCTTGTCGAGGTCGCTGGCACCGCTGGTGTGGATCACCACGGCATCGCCGATGGGAATGTTCATAGCCACGTCGGCGATGGCATCGTCGCTCACGGCGATGACCACGATGTCCGCTTTGCTAGGAGCGTCCGAGAACTTGAGGCCTGGGATCCCGAGCTCAGCCGCACGCTGATCAACGTGCTGCGCATTCCTTCCAGTGATCCCCACGAGGTCAAGACCAGCGCGCTTCATCGCATGACCCAGGTGGAAGGCTGCGCGTCCGGTTCCGATGAGGAGGACGGATCTCATTGGCCTAACATTTCGGACGGATCGCGACGAGAGTCGAAAATGTCCGCGATGCGCACATCTTGTTCCGTTATCCAGTAGATGATCTTGTAGTGTCCCTCGATCAAACGTCGATATTCCCGATCCGGGTCTTTGATCAAATGCTCAACAGCCCCTAGTCTTGGGTTCAACTCCAGTTCAAGTGTACGATGCACGATACGTTCGGCCAGATCCTCAGCATGTCGCTCGCCGATATGTTCGCTTAAATAGGCAACGATCTCACCTAGCCGCTTATAGGCGAACGGCTGGAATACGACCTTCATTTGTTCAAGTCCTCCTTGATCCGCTTCAGTACTTCTTCGGCTGGTATTCCAAGTCCCGCTTTGTATTCGGCTTGGGCTTCTGCGACACGGGTTGTCATGATCTTACTCAGCCGTTCTTCGCGTGAAGCTTGTTCCAAGATCTCACTGATCCGCAAGAGAATGGTTTCATTCACCTGTTCGTCCAACAGTGATCGGATCTTTTCCCGTAGTTCGGCGGTCGACATGGTCGCTCTTTGTTGCTCGAAGATAAGGCACCGCGATCCGTTGGCCTTCGCTCAAGTGGGATTCGAGTTACCGCCTCACCCGTTGCCACACGGCCATGAAGGTGCCGAGGAAGAGCAACACGCAGCCGATCCAGAGGATGTTGATGCCCGGGAATACGATGGCCTGCATCACGAGGAATTCCGACTCGGCCACGTTCAAGCCCACCTCCCAACGGGGCTTTTCCGTGCCTGGGATGGGACCGCCGTGGCCCATCTCCGGACCGTCCTTCCATTCTGCGGTGGCCAGACTATACCGGATGCGCAGGGCGCCGAGCTCCGCGGCTTTACCCATCACCGGTTCACCATTGGCGTAGATCACGAGCGGTCGTGCCTCGAACCAACGGTCGGGCTGGTAGAGGTCCCGCACGCGGAGTTGGGCCGCATAAACCGTGTACTGCTCGCCGAGCATGGCCTTGGTCACACTGTCCTTGACCACGTACACACTATCGATGATCGCCATCGCGGTGGGTGTGATGATGGAATCACCGGCATGCTTCTCGTACAGGCGGTCTGGCATCCAAGCGTCATCGGCTGTATCGCTCGCCATCGCCAGATCGGCGTAGCGCACGTGGGTGTACAGGTCGCGCTGAAGCCAGTGCTTGGTGCTCGGCTCGGCCACGTTGCCGAAACGCGGATTCAATTGCACGAAGGGGGCCAAGGCGAAGACTTGCTCACCCGGCTTGCTGGATGTCCACTCCTTTGCATGCCACAACTCACGGCGCGAGAAGGTCTCCAATGGCGTCCAGTGATCGGGCTGGTCTCCGAGGAAGAACTGACCCGCTTGGTGCGCGTCCTTCGCCGTGAACAACATATCTCCCACACGCACGGTATCACCAGCTGCATAGGTTCGGGGCTCGGCAGCGAAGTAGTCCATGTCGTAGAACAGGTTCACGCCTTCCTGCCGCTTGTTGCGGTAGCGCACGTAATGCTCTCCCATCAACACGGTGTCGCCACGGTAGAGTAGGATGTCCTCACTGTTGCTGAAGCCCTCGTTCAGGAACCGCAGGTCCATGTTGCGCGTGTTGCGGCTCACTTCATCCTGCCTGCTCGTGCTGATCAACGCTCCCAACAACACCAGACCGAAGCCCACGTGCGCCACCGATGCGCCCGCGCTCTTCAAGCTGCCTTTCAGGATCGATGGGATGTACCACGCGTTGGCGACCACGGCGAAGATGGTCGAGAACAACAGCGCGATCAGGTTCAGTTCGGCCAACTCGTACTTCAATAGATAGACACCCAATGCCGTCAGGAGTACAGAGATGATGAACGATGCGGCCATCTGCTTGCGGAACTTCTTCACATCGGTGTCCTTCCAACGCAGGTATTGCACGAAAGCGATGAGCAAGGTGACGATGAAGGCGAAGGGGATCTGCCACTTATTGTAGTGGGCGATGGCTTCCCCCGGAGGCGCGAGTTTCGCTTCGGCTAATCCTTGGAAGAACGTGCTGCCGGTCTTGTCGCCGATCCAACTGAACGCCGATCCGAACGGTTCAAGCAAGAGGTTGAATACCGGCACCGAGGTGCTGAAGGTGATCTGCACCGCGCTCAACAGCAGGACCAAGGACCCGATGAACAGCCAGAACTCGCGTGACCACAACGACTCTTCCGGCTCCTTGCTGGTGAAGCCCTGCAGGTACGCGCTCACCAGCATGCCTATGCTGATGGCCCCGAAGAGCAGGATGGCAGGGACCTGGACCTGAAGCCCCACACCGATGGCCAATAAGATGAGCGAGATGAACACGTAGAACCTGCGTTGCCCCAAGTCGGTCAGCAGCATCATCACGCTAAGACCGACGAAGAAGAGCAGGAAGATCAACAGCCCAGGCAGCATGCCATCGCCGGTGAAGCTGTGTACGCTGGTATCGCCCAAGACTCCACTTCGCGTGAGGAAGGTGGAGTAGAGGACGAGGATGAACGTGATGAGCGTGAGAAGGAACAGACTGAAGAGCGCCGTGGGTTTACGCTTGTTCACCAGCATCAAATGGCCCGCTGCCACCAAGGTGATCCAAGGCACGAGCGATGCGTTCTCCACGGGGTCCCAGGCCCAAAAGCCACCGAAACTGAGCGCTTCATAGGCCCATGCCCCACCCATGAGGATCCCGGTGCCGAGTATCATGATGCCGAAGAAGGTCCAGGGAAGGGCAGGTGTGATCCATCCGAGTTTGTCCTTGCGCCACAGGCCTGCGATGCCATAAGCGAAGGGCACCAAGGTGGCGGCGAAACCAAGGAAGAGCGTGGGTGGGTGGATCACCATCCAGTAATTCTGCAGCAACGGGTTCAAGCCTCGTCCATCAGCGAATTGGGGAATGGCTCTGAGGTAGTTCGCCATGGCTGTCCACGGCAGACCGATGTTCTCTGGCAGTTCGCGGATCAAGAGGAACGGGCTGCTACCCACCCGCACATCGCCCACATAGATGCCGAGGATCATGATGGCGAGGAAGACCTGCACCGTGGCGAAGACCGTCATCACCGGGCCTTCCCACGCCTTGGCACGCCAGATCAGGACGTTACCCAACACCACATGCCAGAAGGTCCAGAGCAGGAAGGAGCCTTCCTGTCCTTCCCAGAAACAGCTGGCGATGTACTTCATCGGCATCGCCAAGTTGCTGTGCTTCCAGACGTAGTCGTACTCGAACCAGTGGTTGAAGAGCATGATGAACAACGTGACCACGATGCCCAACACCGCCAGGGAATGCAGGCGGAAACCGATGCGGCCCAAGCGTGTCCACTCCGCTGATGCGGTACGCGTGCCGAGGAAATAGCTGCACATGGCCAGCAGCGCGCCCACCAGTGATACCACCGTGAGCGCATGTCCCAACTGTCCCGCCCAGAGGTGTTCGCCGATGTATTCCGTCATGTTCGTTCTTTCGTTCGATCCGCTCAACCCAGCCAGTTGGCAGGAGGCAGGCATTCCACTGCCGACTGCCAACTGCGAACTCGCCGCTGCCGTTCTACCCGTTCACCTTGTTCTC
>JAEUTB010000268.1 GCA_016787995.1 Flavobacteriales bacterium
CAGCTCATGAACAAGCAAGACAAGATCTATATCGCAGGCCATCGCGGCATGGTGGGCAGCGCCATCGTGCGCCGCTTGCAGAAGGATGGCTACACCAACATCGTGACCCGCACCAGCAAGGAGCTCGACCTGAAAGAGCAAAGTGCCGTGCGCGACTTCTTCGCCAAGGAGAAGCCGGACCACGTGGTGCTGGCAGCAGCGAAGGTGGGTGGCATCCACGCCAACAACGTGTACCGCGCGCAGTTCCTGTACGAGAACCTGATGATCGAGAGCAACGTGATCCACTCCGCTCATGAGAACGGGGTGAAGAAATTGCTCTTCCTGGGCTCCTCGTGCATCTATCCGAAGATGGCCCCGCAGCCGCTGAAGGAAGAGAGCTTGCTGAGCGGCTTCCTGGAGCAGACCAACGAGCCGTACGCCATCGCCAAGATCGCGGGCATCAAATTGGCCGAGAGCTATCGTCGCCAATACGGCAGCAACTTCATCAGCGCCATGCCCACCAACCTGTACGGGCCCAACGACAACTACGACCTCAACAACAGCCACGTGCTGCCCGCGCTCATCCGCAAGTTCCACACCGCCAAGGTGACCGGCGCGCCGAACGTGGAGGTGTGGGGCAGCGGCAGCCCACGCCGCGAGTTCCTGCACGTGGACGACCTCGCCGATGCCTGCTTCCACCTGATGCAGCACTACGACGAGGAGATGTTCGTGAACATCGGCACCGGCGAAGACCTCACCATCAAGGAGCTCGCCGAGCTGATCCAGGACGTGGTGGGCTACACCGGTGTGATCAAGTGGAACACCGAGAAACCCGACGGCACACCGCGCAAACTGATGGACGTCTCCCGCCTGCACAACATGGGTTGGAAACACCGCATCGGCCTGCGCGAGGGCATCACCAGCGTGTACGCCGAATTCGCGAAAAGCGAGCTGGCGAAGGTGTGATCGCTCATCTTATTCCTTTACGAACGGCGCTCGATATTGGGCGCCGTTCATGTTCACAGCAAGCATGTAAGGCCCTGCCACCAAGTGTGCTACATCGAGCCGCACGCCGTCCGAGTGTTGGAATAGACCTCGTTCCACCGAGCGGCCTGATACATCCCAGACCTCCACTTCGATCGGTCCATTGTGTTGGGGTATCACGATGGAGAGAGACTCCTGTGCCGGGTTCGGGAAAACCGTGGCCGCGAACCGTGAAGGGTTATCCTCCACGCCGGTGGCTAACTCCAAGCAGCGGTCAGGAACCACCTGATCCAACGGTAAGCGCGCGATGAACTCACCAGGAAGGGCTGTGAATAACGGACTGATCCCTAGGTAGAGCTGATCATCCATGAAGGCGATCCGACCATTATCCCCGGAGGGCATGGCACCACCGATGCTGCACAACTCACGGCCATCAAATCGCAGTAGTCCGTACATGGTGTCATCGCCCGCCCAATAGTGCGCGCCGGCGATATACAACTTGCCCTCATGTACTTCCATGGAGCGCACTGCACCCTCGAATTGCACCTGCGGGAAGAAAGGCCGCCAAGTGCTGCCGTCCCAGATCTGGGCATGCTGCGACTGTACGTTGGGGCCCGTAAGCCAACCACCTACGAAAAGTGAGTCCCCATATCCACAAATGGTGGATATGAATTGCCCACCAACTCCGCCACCCAAGCCAGCCCATTGGTCCACACCATCGAATGCAACTATATGTTGAGAGCCTAAGACATCGAATACACCTCCGAAATAGTACATTCCCTGCCAGTACTCCAGATCATTTACTGCTACGGCTTGAGTGAATGGCATGTTCGGTAAAGATTGGAAGAACCCATTCCGCCATTCTGTTACACCTGGTGCGAAGGCGCCATATAGTGTATCACTTCGGCCTCCCCCGAACATTCGACCATTCGCCTCCAAGAAGAGGAACACGCTGTTCGGGTCGGCACAATGTTGCCACTCATCGCCAACCAGCATGCCAGCATATCGGAATCCGCTTTGGGACTGCCATGTTTGCGAAAGAAAGCTGGCAAAGAGGGTATCGTGGCGCATGACCACGGACAATACAGGGTCCAGTCGGCCAAAGGCGGTCGTATCGCCGTTCCCATTTCCCAAGCCTTCGGAGGACCAAACTGTTCCGTCCCACCAAGCGATGTTATTGACACGCTGAGCATCACCGCCGGCGAAAGGGAACTTGCCTCCGACCAGAAGACGATCGTTCACCGTGTCTTTGAAGAAGCAGCGTACCTCGTTAGAGACCCCTCCGTCTAGTGAAAGCCATTGGCTCTTCAGCTGGACCGTTCGGAGGCCGAGCAAAAGCAGGCAAACAATGTGAGTGGTCCACCAGGGCATTAGAAACACCTTCTGTATCGGAGGGCGTCTACTTACAAGTTTATGGACATATCGTCTTCAGACGAAACGCAAACCTTGGCCCTGACCAGTGCGTGTACAAGATGCGCTGAGTCCATTACCACCCTTCCACATACCTTCGGCGGGTGATGCGAAAGGTCTTGGGCAAGGGGATGGCGATGGTCGCCTTGGTGTACACCACCGGCATGGTCAGCGCCCAGCAGAACGACATCCCGCTGCAGCGCGACTTCTACATCGATGTGGAACGGAACGCCGCCGCACTCGACGCGCGCATCCACACGGGCCTGAAGCCGGTGATCCAGAGCCGCGCCGACCTCACCAACGTGATGGGGCACCGCGTGGACAGCGCCCGGTACTATTACTGGATCACCGAGCGCATCTTCAAGGACCATTTCCTGGAGATCAAGGGAGAGGACTTCCGCCTGACCGCGGACCCGCTCTTCCAATTCGAGTACGGCTTCGAGCAGACGAACAGGACGCTGTACGTCGATACCAACCGCTTCTACAGCAACGTGCGCGGGGCCTGGTTCACCGGCGACCTCGGCAAGAAGATCTCGTTCCAGACCTTCGTACAGGAACACCAGACCATCGCTCCCGAATACCTCTTCGTGGATGTGAGCGATAAAGGCACCATCTCCGGTCAGGGCCGCGTGAAGATC
>JAEUTB010000114.1 GCA_016787995.1 Flavobacteriales bacterium
GTGGAGTTCTTGGAGAGCAAGGGCCACAAGGTGGAGAGCAACCCCAACACGAAGATCCCCACCGAGATGTACGAGCTCCTTCAGCAGGAGTTCGGAACGGACAAGGCGATCAAGGAGCAGAGCAAGGCCACCGTGCAGCAACGCCAGGAGCGCGAGACCATCGCACTGGCCAGCGCACCTGTGGCCAAGGATGCGCCCAAGCGCAAAGAAGAGCCCGCTCCGCCGCCTGTTGCGCCACCTGCACCTCCAGCCCCTGTTGCGCCACCGGTGGCCACAGCACCCGAAGTGAAGCCGGAGCCACCGGCCCCCGCCGCTCCTGCCGCACCGGCAGAACCAGAGGTGATCAAGGCCCGAGCGGAGAAGACCGCCGGACCCAAGACCGTGGGCAAGATCGACCTGGATGCGCCGAAGAAGAAGGCCTCCAAGAAAGCCGCCGAGGCGGAAGCGCCCAAGCCGGTGGAGGAGGCTCCTGCGCCGGCACCTGTGGCCGAAGCCCCGGTGGAGCCCGCAGCACCTGCCGCGCCTGCGCCCCCAGCAGCTCCCGCTGGTCCCGTGGAACCCGAGACCATCCGCGTGAACGTTCAGAAGTTGGCGGGCCTCAAGACCCTTGGCAAGATCGAATTGCCAGTGGAGAAGGAGCGCAAACCGAGCGAGCGCCCTGCTGCGGACAATGAACGTGGTCGCCGCAAGCGCATCGTGAAACCGGGTCCCGTGAACGTGGACCGCGCCGTGCAGCAGGAACAGCGCACCCCCAGCGCGCCCGGCCGCCCCGGAGAACTGGACGAGAACGCGGTGAAACGGAAGGTGAGCGAGACCCTCGCACGCCTCACCGGTGGAAAGAGCAAAGGGGCCAAGCTGCGCCGCGAGAAGCGCGACCAACGCGGCCGCCGTTACGAAGAAGAGCAAGCCGCACGCGAATTGGCGGGCATGACGCTCAAGGTCACCGAATTCGTGACCGCGAGCGAATTGGCCAGCATGATGAGCGTGCCGGTCACCGATATCATCAAGGCGTGCTTCGCGCTGGGGATGATGGTCAGCATCAACCAACGCCTCGATGCGGAAACGTTGTCCGTGATCGCGGAGGAGTACGGCTTCAAGGTGGAGTTCGTCGGTGCGGACGTGCAGCAGGACATCCCCGAAGAAGCCGACGTGGCCGAGCGCGTCACGGCACGGCCGCCGATCGTCACCGTCATGGGTCACGTGGACCACGGTAAGACCTCCTTGCTCGACTACGTCCGCAAGGCCAACGTGATAGCCGGTGAAGCCGGTGGCATCACCCAGCACATCGGTGCGTACAGCGTGCAACTCGAGAGCGGCAAACGCATCACCTTCCTGGATACACCCGGTCACGAGGCCTTCACCGCCATGCGTGCCCGAGGTGCCCAGGTCACCGACATCGCCATCATCGTGGTGGCCGCCGATGATAGCGTGATGCCACAAACGCGCGAAGCCATCAACCACGCGCAGGCTGCGGGTGTGCCCATGGTCTTCGCGTTCAACAAGATCGATAAGGAAGGCGCCAACCCGGACAAGATCCGCGAGGAACTCTCGCAGATGAACATCCTCGTGGAGGAGTGGGGTGGCAAGTTCCAAACGCAGGAGATCAGCGCGAAGAAGGGTACGGGCATCGACCAGCTCCTGGAGAAGGTCCTGCTCGAGGCCGACCTGTTGGATCTGAAGGCCGACCCGGGCAAGCGGGCGCACGGTGTGGTGATCGAAAGCACCTTGGAACAAGGCCGTGGTTATGTGACCACACTGCTCGTGGATGCCGGTACCCTGCGCAAGGGCGACGTCATCCTCGCAGGTCAGTACAGCGGACGTGTGCGGAACATGTTCAACGAACGCGGCCAGCAGGTGATCGAGGCGCCGCCCTCCACGCCGGTGTCCATCCTCGGTCTCGACGGTGCGCCCAATGCGGGCGATACCTTCCAGGTGTTCGAGGACGAACGCGACGCACGCGCCATCGCCACCCGCCGCACACAACTGCAGCGCGAACAAGGCATCCGTACCCACAAGCACATCACGCTGGACGAGATCGGCCGTCGCCTCGCGATCGGCGACTTCAAGGAACTCAACCTGATCGTGAAGGGCGACGTGGACGGTTCCGTGGAAGCGCTCACCGATTCGTTGCTGAAGCTCAGTACGGAACAGATCAAGGTGAACGTGATCCACCGTGCGGTAGGTCCCATCGCAGAGAGCGACGTGCTCCTCGCCACGGCATCGAACGCCATCATCGTCGGCTTCCAAGTGCGTCCCACGCCGGGTGCGCGCAAGCTGGCCGAATCCGAGGAGATCGACATCCGCCTCTATTCCATCATCTACGCGGCCATCGAGGAGATCAAGCAGGCCATGGAAGGCATGCTCGCGCCGAAGGAGGTGGAAAAGATCACCGGTACCGCCGAGGTGCGCGAGACCTTCCGCATCAGCAAAGTGGGCACCGTGGCCGGTTGTTATGTGCTCGATGGCAAGATCGAACGCAAGAACAAGGTGCGCCTCATCCGCGATGGCATCGTGGTGTACACCGGCGACCTCAACGAACTCAAGCGTTTCAAGGACGATGTGAAGGAGGTCACCCATGGTTACGAGTGCGGCCTCTCCATCAAGAACTTCAACGATATAAAGAACGGCGACATCGTCGAAGCCTTCACCATCGAAGAGGTGAAGCGTACGCTCAACGATTGATGCTGATCGCTATCAAAGCGAAGGCCGATCCTTTTGGGGTCGGCCTTCTGCTTTCCGGGCGATAGTGGTTCTAAGGGAGTGCGCAGGTGGTCAATCCACGCGCGGCATCTCGATCTCGTCCGGGACGATGTAGCTGCCTGGATACGCCTCCTTCACGTCGCGCAACAAACGTTCGGCTTCCAAGCGCGTGCGCAGATCGCCCACGCGCAGCCTGAAGTTCGGCGCCAGCCAGCTGAGGTAGGCAGGGACATCGGGGTTGCGCTGGAGGAAGGCGCGTTTCGTGGCCTCCGCCGTGGCACGGTCGCCCAGGAAGATCTGCACCCGATAACCGTTCATGCGGTGCTCGTGCGCGCTGTAGTCGGTCAACAACTTCTCGATGGCAGGGGTCAACGTCACCCGCACCTCGCCAACGGCGACCGCAGGGGTATCCACCGCTGTGGTCCCTGCCACCTGGGCCCAAAGAGGAGCGGTCCACCCGAAGACCCCGAGAACAATGACTGAACGCATGGTTGACACGGGGCTAAAAGTATGCCGTTGGCCAACAGGGCCGGGGGTATTGGATCAGAGATCGTGACCCGCTTTTATTTAGACCGGCTCTAAATAGTGACAACCCCATGGCATCCGCTTCAACCGCAGGTCCCGGGAAAGGTCTCCCGTGTATTTTTGCCGCCGGACAAACGGATCGTTGTCCCTCCTAAAATGCTCGGAATGCCGCTTGTAGCAAGGATTTCAG
>JAEUTB010000118.1 GCA_016787995.1 Flavobacteriales bacterium
GAAGGTCAATGCCAAGAAGATGAATGCTGACGAGGTGGAAGTGAAGCTTACCCGTGTGCTCCAGAAGCTCAGCGGCTCACGTGGTGTACTTGGCACCCACCGCACCGGCTTGCAGCGCGGCTACCACTACGGATTGAAGGAGTGGTTCTTCGCCAGCAGCGGTGCGTTGCGCAAGCAGCATCTTACCAAGTTGGTGATGCTCCCGCAGGAGTGAACCCGTTGGAACGCATGTTGAGGCGTTCGTTCTTCCTCGTGCCACTCGCGGTGCTGCTCAGCGGGTCCGTTTGTGTGCCACCCGTGCGCGATGTGGATCCGGAACTGAAGAAGATCACCCTTCCACCCGGCTTCCACATCGAAGTGTTCGTAGATGATGTGACCAACGCGCGAGCCATGTGCTGGGGTGGTAAAGGAACCTTGTTCGTGGGAACGCGTGATGAAGGGGTCGTGCATGCCCTTCGCGATGCGGATGGCGATGGACGTCCCGAACGCCGGTACATCATAGCCAAAGGCCTAGCAATGCCTGTCGGTGTGGCCTTCAAGGATGGTGATCTCTACGTGAGCGCGATCGACCGCATCGTGAAACTCACGGATATTGAGGATAGGTTGGAGGATCCGCCGTTGCCCGTTGTGGTCCATGATGCGTTCCCCGATGAAAAACACCACGGTTGGAAATTCATCGCTTTCGGACCTGATGGCGGACTATACGTGCCGGTCGGTGCCCCGTGTAACATCTGCCTGAGCGAGGACAGCATCTTCGCCACCATCACGCGGATGGAACCGGACGGATCGAACCGGACCATCGTAGCACATGGTGTGAGGAATTCGGTGGGGTTCGATTGGCATCCGCAGACCGGAGAACTCTGGTTCACCGACAATGGGCGCGACTGGCTGGGTGACGACAGCCCGGATTGTGAACTGAACCATTTGACAAGGAAGGGCCAGCACTTCGGGTATCCTTTCTGTCACGCTGGATCCATTCCTGATCCTGAGTTCGGCGCTCAGCGCTCCTGCACGGATCTCGAAGCTCCAGCGGCGAATTTGGGGCCTCATGTCGCTCCGCTTGGAATGCGGTTCTATACCGGCACCATGTTCCCAGAGCGGTATAAGAACGCCATCTTCATCGCAGAACACGGAAGCTGGAACCGTTCTCAACCCATAGGCTATCGGGTGGTGGCAGCCTTTCCTCGACCCGATGGCACGGCCGAGACCGAAGTGTTCGCAGACGGATGGCTGGATGGGGCGCGTACAACGGGTAGACCCGTGGATGTCCTTGTGGCCCAGGATGGAAGTTTGTTGGTCAGTGATGATGCAGCCGACAAGATCTACCGCATCTTCTATACCGGCGAGTAGGCAGGAACTGGACCGGCGTCGACTTTTTTTGGGGAGAAGGTGTGACGTCTTTCAAGACCCACGTCACAATGAAGACAGGCGGGCAAGGAAGGGAGAGTCCGAACCCCGTTAGTCCTGGAAGCGCCTTCGGGCGCTTCTTGCTTTTACCCGCGTCAAGGCCAGGATCTAGCATATCCTTCTGATCTTTGTACCCATGAAACGAAGAATGCTCTTCACCTTGCTGCTTGTCGGTACGTTCACCATAGCACGGGGGCAGGCGTCCGGATTTGGACTTGGGATCATGATCGGCGAACCCACCGGGTTCTCCGGCAAAGCTTGGATCGGCGGGGACCGCGCCATCGACTTCGGTCTGGCTTGGGGTCTATGGCGTGGTGGTTACCTGCACGTGCACGGCGACTACCTGTTCCATGCTTCGGACGTGATCAAGGTCAATACAGGCAAGTTCCTGGTCCACTACGGCCCCGGACTGCGCTTGCGCTCATGGTCCAACGGTCGCTACTGGTACCGTGGCCGATACTACGACAATGGCAGCTCCCGCGTAAGCTTTGGCGTGCGTGTTCCCGTTGGGCTGACCTACTTGATCGACGAGGCTCCTGTGGACCTTTTCCTGGAAGTCGTACCCACCATGGACCTGCTACCCGGCACCTACCTGGATCTGGACGCCGCACTAGGTGTCCGGTACTATTTCAACTGAACAACCTGCGCTGCAGCCAGGGTCGATCCTTGAGCGGGGACCGGTAGAGCCACCAGTGGACCACTGCCGCTGTACTCGTTCCCAAGGCGGCACCGAACAGGATGTCTTCCGTGAAATGTTGAGAGAGGTAGACCCGGCTGTAGGCCAATACGCTCGCCAATAGCGCCAGGATCAAGGACCAATTCCTACGGTCGATCAACACCGCCATCGCGTAGCACATGCTGAACGCCGCAGTGGCATGCCCGCTCGGGAAGCTGAGATGGTGATGGAGTTCGATCCCTTCCACCCAATGCATGTCGCCCAACTCCGCCTTGTACATGAAGGGGCGATCGTGGTCGAAGTAGTGCTTCAGTACCTGTACAACGATGGCGCTGAGCCCGCAGCTCAATGCCATCATCAAGAAGGACCGCAGATCCTTGAACAACAGCAAGGAAAGCGCTAGTCCAGTGGGCACTAGGCCGTCGGCAAGATGGGTGAAATGACGAAAGAAGCCATCCGACCAGGGTGAGGTGAACTGATGCATCGTAAGATGCAGGTCCAATTGGTCCGTGTTCACCACCGCGATACCCAAAAGCAAGGTGTAAACAGCCCAGATCAACAAGAACGGGTTGATCGCCTTCGTGCCCTGCATGTCGCGAAGCTAGCCGCAAGTGCGATATTGCACGTTCAACCGAACGAACCCTACGGCATGGCACACCCGCGTTCCGTACCTTTTCATGTGCTGACGGCGCTTGGTCTAGTCCTTCATGGGGCGCCAATACACGCGCAGAGCTTCACTCAGACCTTTGGTGACCGTGGAGCGCAGGATGGCATCGGGGGATGGTCCGCAACCGCTGGTTTCAATATACTGGTCCGTCAATTCGACGAGGCTACCCACCGCTATTCCTCGGCAAGGTTCAGCACGAGCACCTCGGGTTCGTCGCTCACCACATCCGGCTTGATCGCTAGCCTGGACCAGTTCCTGCAACAGGTCGTGCTGGCACCGGATGGTCACGTGTTCGCAGTGGGTAGTCGCTTGCGCGGAGAACCCGCTCACCATGACCCCTTGGTCATCAAACTGAACAATGCCGGTGAAGTCGTTTGGATGAGTGAGCCGGAGATCGCAGGTGCCCAACAATTGTTCGGAGGCGTGGCCTTGCCGGATGGAGGCGCGGTCCTCTGTGGGTTATCGTCCGATGCGGGTCCGCATCAAGCGTATGTGGTCCGCCTGAACGCATCAGGAGAATTGGTCTGGTCCTATACCCTCTCCACCCCTACGGTCGCCGAAGCTTTCGCCGTGGCCATGGATGGCGATGATCTCGTTTTGACGGGCAGGCAGGCCACCTTCAGCGGTTCGGACGATATGCTCCTCTTTCGCTTGACCGGCAACGGCCAACTCGTTTGGTCCACCTCGTTCGGAGGTTCTGCCATGGATGTGGGGCGGGCGGCGGTCGCGACAGCGCCGGGTACCGTGGTGGTCGCCGGTTGGACGAACTCCGTGGGCGCGTTCGACGTCACTTCTCAACGTCGACCCTACCGCGCCTACTTGGCGGCCTTCGATGTGGATGGTGATACGCTCTGGACCCGAGCGATCGGCGATACGACCTACGATCAACGCGCCTATGCGATGGTCCCAACCCTTACCGGCGACTTTTACCTGGTCGGTGATCGTGGCACCTCAGCCTTGAGCGACGCTGTTCTCATGCGCATCTCTTCACAGGGGACGGTGGTTTGGCAGCGCGTGCTCGACCTGGGGAAGGAAGAACGCTTCACACATGTGGCCGCGCTTCCGGATGGGGTATTGGCCACAGGATGGTCTTTCGGTGAATTCGGCCGGCAGGTACTCTTCGTGAAACGGGGTGCCGACGGCAATTGATCCTACACGACCGATCGTTGATGAACGGATCGTCGATCACCCTGATCGGGGGATTCCTGGTTCGCTTACGTCGTGGTTCCTTCGAACCACTGAACCAAGCAGCCATGACCATCGGACGGAAATTCACCAGAACCCCCAAGGACAATAGCTTGAAGCGACTACTCGATATGCGTACCCGTGCGGTCCTTCATGCCATCAGCTCCGAACCACGCGGTAATGCCCTCAGTGCGTACCTGCGTGCGATGGACCGGAAGCCGAACTAGGGAAGTTGCTGGCTTCGGACCGTGGTAGGTACGAAGCCTCCGATGTTCTGTAGGATCGGGTCGCGGTCGTTGCCGGCGCCGGTGTACATGATCACCCCATCGAGGGTCACGTCGCGCGAACTGTAGCCCACCACCGTGTTCGTCGGTATGGCTCCACCGATCGCTTGCAGGATCGGGTCGCGGTCATTCCCTCCACCGGTGTACATCAGCATACCATCCGCAACCGTGTTGCCGCACCACAAGGCACGCTTCCCATTGGTCAATGCGGCCCTGGCATCCAGGCCGTGACAAAGCTCGTTGGCCAAGGTGAAGTCGATGAGCATTTCGTTCGCGTTCAGGGCCTTCTGCCCAAGGGTCATCACCCCGAGGTGGTTCCTATGCCGAACCGCAACATAGTATTGGTCCGCCGCTATGTTGAACAGGATGCGCGGCTGGCCGTTCACGCCGACCACATCGCCATCGCGCTGCAACAAGGCGCTCTTCGTGGCTACCACCTGCGATGGGTTCGTCTTGTTGCGGATCTCCACGAGCACCCAGTCCACGATCGCGTTCTTGCCCGTAACATTGAGTAAGCTGGCCGGTATCGTTTCACCTCCGCTTCCCACCAGACTGAAGCCAGCTGCTGCATAAGGCTCTCCAAGCGGCACCAAACCGCTTTGGCGCAGGTTGTCGTTCATCAGCGCGGTGGCATTGTTCCAAGGCCCTTGCAGGTTCATCCGCAGGCGCACACTGGGCAGGCAGTTCTGCCAACGCACCAATACACTTCCCGGCACGACCGTGCGCGTGCCGTTCGTGGGAGTTTGCCAGAAGAGGCTCACATGGTCTCCTCCTCCTCCTTCCTTGTTCAGGATCTCCACATAATAGTAGGCACCCGCCTGAAGCGCGATGGTGGCGCTGGTCTGTTCAGGGTATTTCGTGTACTCCGTGGTGTTGGTCCAGCCTGGGACTTGGCAGATGACGCGCTTGTACAATGGATCGGCATTCAGACCCAAGTAGACCACCGACTGGTCATCACCCGTTACCGTGAACGTGTAGTTCCCAGTGGTCGGCGCCACGATGTAACCACGCAGCCGCTGCCCGTAGTTGTCCGCCTGGTTCACTGGTGAAGCGAGCGAGGTGATGAAGGAACTGCTCGAAGGGGTGTTCGGATAGTTCGGACTACTCAGCAGGTCATTCACGGTGCTTCCACTGACACCGGTCCAGACTTCGCGGAGCACGGACCCAGCGGAGCCCACGCACTGCGGCGGATCCAAGGATAGCACGGTGATCACGCGGGTGGTCTGGCCGATCAGACCGTCATCATCCGTGACGGTGAGGGTGACCTGGTAGGCGCCCGATTCGGAGAACACCTTGCTCAACTGGGGTGCGGTGCTGAAGGTGCCATCGCCAAGGTCCCAGTGATAGCTAACGATCGTCCCAGGATCATAGGACAACGAACCGTCCAGGTTGACGAGTAGCGGGCCGATCCCAGCCGATACATCGCTGGTGATCACTGCTTGTGGCGCAATGGCAAAACAGCGCGGTTGAAGAGTACGCTCCGCGGTCGTGGCGAGTCCGGCCGCATCCGTCACCGTAAGGGTGACCGTGTAGTAGAACGTCTCATCGGTGCACCCGACACCACTGATGACCGTGCTGGTGTTCACGTTGGCATCGATGGGTTCGGGGTGGTTGTGCGTATTGTGGTAAAGGGTCGTTCTCCACGCGTAGGAGAGCTCCGCAGGACCATGCTCCGCATCCGTTACAGCGGCTTGCAGCTGATAGGTGGTGTCCACACCGAGCGGATAGAACGTGTTCTCCGGAATGCTCGTGATGTTCACCACCGGCGGGGTGTTGTTCACGGAAACCAGCATCGTTTGCGTGGCCGATTGCCCGGAATTGTCCGTGACCGTCAACACCACCGTGTAGCTTGTGGGTACACCGGCCGGTGCGGTGAATACACGGGTGGGGTTCGGAAGGGTGCTGGTGCCGTTGCCGAAGTTCCATGAATAGGTGAGCGGGCCGTTCTCCGGGTCGCTGCTTCCACTGGCGGTGAAGTTCACCGTAAGGGGTCCAGGACCGTACTGCACGCTTTGGGTGGCCACGGCAATGGGCGGCAGGTTCACAGCACCGTTATAACAGATGCGCCGGATGTTGTTCGAATCGTATTTGATGTAGCTCACGCATCCATCAGGCCCGGCGCCGATCCACGTGATCGGCCCCAGACCCGATGCGAAATCGTGCACACTGACCACTTCATCGTTCGCATTATACTTGAAGCGTCGGATCCAGCCGCTCGCATAATCGCCGTGGAACGCCGAATTGTGGAACTCGATGGGCATGCTCGGCGTGGCGATGAACGGTCCACCTAGGCCCGCATAGCCGCCGAAACGCGGACCCGGCACGGGGCTGTTCGCCGCATCGAGGTCGTAGGAGAACGCTTCGTCGTTCACGTAGCCCCCCACCCTCGAGTTATTGCCGTGCGCCCAGTCGATACTTGGCCGGGCATGAAGGAAGGTGGGCACCGTGCTGGGCAACGGCACCCCTGGCAGACAGGGGCTCATGTGCGTGTTCAGCACCCGCAAGGTGGCTTGCTTCAGTAGGTCCTGAAAGCTCAAATGGGTCTGGGTGCAGTTCACCCCATCATAGTGCGGATTGGGAACATCCTGGTTGTAGACCGTGGTGTTCATGTACGCCGAAATAGGCCACATGCCCTCGAAGAGCGGCCAGCCGAAATTGAGTCCACCCTCGTCGCAGATGTTCAGCTCCTCCCAAGCATTCCAACCCACATCGCCCACGTAGAAAACCCCTGGATCCCCATCGGCCGGGTTGGTACTCCCAGAACCAGGCTTGTGCGTCATACGGAACGGATTCCTGAAACCCATTGCCCACACACGGGACTTCGGCGAGCGCGGCGCGGACGCATCGTAGAACGGATTGCTCGGTACACCATTCCCCGTGTTCGGATCGAGGCGGAGCATCTTTCCATTATGGCTGTTCAACAGCTGGGAACGCATGGCCCCCACGTTTTCCGCGGGCCGCATCATGCCATCGTTCAAAGCCACCGTATGGTAGGTCTCCGGCGCATTCCCGATATCCACACTGGAGTAGCTCGCCGCGTCGCCGATGGTGGCCATCAAGGTACCATCCGAGCCGAACGCCAATGAACCCGTGCTATGCGATTCATGAAGGAGGACGGCACCCGTTTGGCGGGTCTCTCCCATTAGCACCACCCGGCTGCCGTAGTCAACACTGGTGAAGGCCGGTCCGATAGCCGTATACCGCGTGATCCGCATGATCGTGGCGGCGTAGTATTCATTGGTGGTAGCGCTATAGCTGGCCGTACCGAAGTTCATCAGGTGGTGGCGGTCCACCGCGTACATCATGTAGATCCGACCATTGCTCAGGAAGTCCGGATCAAGCGCGAAACCTAAAAATCCATGGTCACGCCAATTGCCCACCTCCTCGCTGATATCGATCAAGGGGTTCGCCAAGCGCACGCCATTGGACACGATCCATACTTTACCCCCCTTTTCCCACACATACTGCCGGCCATTCGCGTCCCACGTTACGCCCACTGGTTGGTTGAACGTGCCTCCTGCCAAGGTGGATTGGCTGAAATCAGGCAGGAAGGTCTGTGCTTCGCTACGCGGAGTGATGAGGAGGCCAACTGTGATACCGAGTACACAATTCGCCAGTGTGGTGGTCATTCGCATTGTCGTCGTCAGTCCCACGAACGCCCATTCATCGTCGATGAAGGCGCCGGAAACGCCGTCGAATTTAGGCCGGAACAAGTTCCGAAGTCAAGTGATGATGCGTAGGGCACCAGTGCAGGGCTCCGATGGCTGCCACAACGCGCTGTTTCAAGCGAAGAGGTCCAGCTGTCCCGCCCAGTGCGCGTTGAAAAGAGTCCGATCGAACGCCGGAGCGGTTCTCCCTTTGAAGTACCGTTCATGAAGCACCCGGAAGAGCCGGTGTATGTTGGCCGCGTACACCCCCGTTCCCCGCATCCGCCTACCCACCACGCTATCATTCATGGTGCCACCGTGCAGGTCCTTCGTCTGGGCCATCACTTTCGCAGCCCTATCGGGGAAGTGGAGGTGCAGCCACGCCTCAAAGACAGGCTTCACCGCTCCATTGGTGCGCAGTACCGTGTAACTAGCGCTATGGGCACCTGCTTCCGCAGCAGAACGCAAGAGCACTGGGATCTCTGGTTCATTCAGCGCAGGTATGATCGGGGCGAGAATCGCCATGATGGGAACACCCGCACTGGAGAGTTCGGCCATGGCCTGTAGCCGCTTGGTACCCGTGCTTGTCCTTGGTTCCAACACACGTCGGAGGTCCTCATTCAAGGTGGTCAGGCTGATGGCGACCTGGACCAAGCGCCGCTCGGCCAAGCTCGAGAGGATATCGAGATCCCGAAGGATCAGGGCGTTCTTCGTGATCAACTGGATGGGCTGCCCATGGTCCAACGCGATCTCAAGGATCCGACGTGTCAACCGTTCCACCCGTTCGCGCGGCTGGTACGGGTCGGTGACTCCGGAATTGTTCACGGGCTCGCCGGTCCATCGGCCATCGCGCAGCCGTGCCTTGAACAACTCAGGCGCATTGCGCTTCACCAGAATGATGCGCTCGAAATCTAGGCCGGCACTGTAACCCCAATACTCATGTGTGGGCCGGGCATAGCAGTAGCTGCAGCCGTGTTCGCAGCCTTGGTAAGGGTTCAAGCTCCAAGAGAAGGGCAGGTCAGCACTATCCACTTTATTGATGATCGAACGAGGGTACGAGTCGATGAAGCGGGTCGCCCGATCACTCTCCTCCTCTTCGACCGCATCAACGCCCTCCGGATGCACCACGCCATAGGACCGCTGTAAGAAACGGTTGGGGATCTGGTCCAGCGTGCCGCGGCCATTGACGGACTTCTTGTCGATCGCCATGCGGATAAGATAGCAATGGCTCTTTCCTGACAGTCGGGTCTTGTCGCTATCGGTAGTTTCGCGCCCGGAATTCAGCCCATGAAACAACTCTTCGCATTTCTCCCCCTGTTCTTCGTTGCATGCTCCACTCCTGCTCCAACGGAAGATCCCACGACCACTACCGCCGACACCTTGGTGGTGAAGGACACGCTGATCGCGCCAGGCGAGAAGCACTTCAAGAGCCTGAAGAAGCTCACCTTCGGCGGGGACAATGCCGAAGCGTATTGGAGCTTTGCCGGTGACAAGTTGGTATTCCAAGCGAACAACGCGGCTTGGGGAGAGAGTTGTGACCAGATCTACATCTTCAACCCCTTTACGGATGACCTGCGCACCGCTCCTCCCAAAAAGGTGAGCATCAATGGTGGGCGCACCACCTGCAGCTATTTCCTGCCCGGCGATAGTTTGGTGCTTTTCGGCAGCACCCACCAAGGCGACGCGGCCTGCCCCGCACATCCGGAGCACCGGAGCGATGGCAAATACGTGTGGCCCATCTACCCCACCTTCGACATCTATGTGAGCGATCTGGAGGGAAACCTGCGCGGCCAGTTGACCAACACCCCAGGCTACGACGCTGAGGCCACCGTTTCACCGAAAGGGGATCGCATCGTGTTCACCAGCATGCGCGATGGAGACCTTGACCTCTACACCATGAACATCGATGGCAGCGATGTGAAGCGCGTGACGAGCACACTGGGCTACGATGGCGGAGCCTTCTTCAGTCCTGATGGCAGCAAACTTCTCTGGCGCGCCAGCCGCATGAAGACCAAGGAAGAGGAGGCCGAATACAAGCAATTGTTGAAGGAAGGCCTGGTGACACCCACCAACATGGAATTGTATGTGGCCAACGCGGACGGAAGTGAAGCCCGGAAGATCACCGAACTGACGCAGGCCAACTGGGCACCCTTCTGGCATCCGAGCGGAGAGAAGATCATCTTCGCCAGCAACCATACCGCCGAACGCGGGTTCCCTTTCACGCTGTACCTCATCAACATCGATGGTACCGGCTTGGAACAGGTCAGCTTCAGCGATCAGTTCGATGCCTTCCCGGTCTTCAGCCCGGATGGTAAGCACCTTGTGTTCAGCAGCAACCGGGCGAACGGTGGAACACGGGAAACGAACCTCTTCCTCGCGGAATGGCAGGATTGATCACGGTCACGGCCATGGCTTCGCACTCCTTCCTTCAGCGGGCCTGACTCTAAACCTGAGATCCGAGATGTCGGAACGCAAGGGATGGATGGATCGCCTCAGCGCGCGTTGGGGTGTGAGTCCGGGCAGGGTCGTACTCATCCTGCTGGTGTTCGCCTGCACCGGTTTCACCGTCTTATTCCTGAAAAGGCCGATCCTGGCCTATTTCACCGGAGAGGGCGAACAACCGGTCCTGTTCACCGTGGTCTACTACGTACTGATCCTACCGGTGTACAATGCCCTGCTCCTCCTCTACGGCGCTTTGTTCGGGCAGTTCAGGTTCTTCTGGGCGTTCGAGAAACGGTTCTTCGCCCGACTTGTTGGCCGAAAGCACGGCTGATCATCTTGTGGCTTCCAGTGCGCTTAGGACCCGGCTGAGCTGAGCTTTCGGCCGAGTGCGTAGCTGGCATTCGCGGATGATGAGGACAGTCCAGCCCAGCTTGCGCAGAGCTGCGTTCTTGCGCTTATCCCTCGCTTGGTTCGTCGCCACTTTGTGCGACCAGAACCTGGTATTGGTCTTTGGTGTGCGTGGCCTGCAATACGGGCACCCATGCCAGAAGCATCCATGGACGAACAGGGCCAGGCGGTGTTTCACGAAAGCGATATCAGGCCTTCCAGGGATCTTGGCGTAGTGTAGGCGATAACCCCGTTCGCCCGCCTCTCGCAACAGGCTTCGAAGCACCCGCTCGGGTTTCGTGTTCTTCGCCTTGATGCGGCTCATCGTGGCGCTCACCCGCTCATTGGTGGGCACCGGTGCTCGGCCATCGCGGATGTACGCCATGGCCGAAAGCTACTTCACCATCAATCCATCTTGCTGCGCGGGGTGGCCCCTGCCAACTGCTCGGCTTGTGTGCCGCGCTGGAAGGCTTCCTGCGTGCAGGTCTCCCCATTCTTGAAGTAGAACAAGCCTCCCCATTTATGGATCACCTTCCGGTATTCATCTACGGTATCCCCCTTTTTCACGGTCACCACGGTGGTCACCCTGGAAGGTTCGACCAAGGTCTGTTGCTCCATCTCAACTTGGGCCTCCACGACCTCCTCCTCAGGTCGGCGCTCTTCCTGCACGTTCGTACGCGCTTTGGCCATGCGTGAGGCTTCCTCCTCAACAACGGGGGTTATCGTTCGGCGCTGATCTTCGCCCGTGGTGGCCTTACTGGCTGTGACCGTGCGCGCTGGAGCGGGCGGTGGTGGCGACCTCTTTTCAACGGGTTTGGGGGCTGGCTGAGGCTTTTCCGCCTTCACCTCCACTTGTTTCTCGGGCTTCGGCGCGGGGGGCGGTGTTCTCCGCGCTGCCTCCTCCGCAGCTTTCGCCTGTTCGTCCGCTGCTCGTTTGGCAGCCTCCGCATCCGCTTTCGCTTTGGCGTCGGCTTGTTTCTTCGCCTCGGCTTCGGCCTTGGCTTTTGCGGCCGCTTGCTTCTGGGCTTCGGCGTCGGCTTTCGCCTTGGCCTTCGCTTCTTCAGCCGCACGTTCTGCGCCTTCTTTCTCGGCTTTTTCCTCTTGCGCTTGCTTTTGCTCCACCTGCGCGAGCACATGCTGCAACTGGGATTGTATGGACTTGGTGTAGTCCGTGTCGTAGTCGAAGTCGCCGGTCTTATCGTCGTAGCGGATCATGCCCACAGGTTGGTTGAAGACCACGATGTTGATGTCGTCGTACTGCTTGAACAGAGACACCGCGAAGTCGAACGGGGTGAATCCGTTGGCCGCAGCCTCGGCCGGGGCGTTGGTGTTGAAGGAGATCTTCTTGGAGACGTAACCGTCCTTCTCGAACGAGATCACGTAGCTGTGACCGATCTCGAGGTCGAGGGAGAACTTGTTGAGGTCTTTGGTCAGCGTCCGTTCTTTCGCGCCATTCTTGTACACCACGGCCCGTGTGTTGGACAGGTCGCCCCCTTCGATCTTCATACGGCCATTGACGGTGAAACGTCCTTGGGCCTGAGCGGCGAAAGGACCGAGTACCAGCAAAAGGAGGATCAGGATCGATCGAGGTGTCGTCCTGGGGCGGATCGCCATCGGAGTGGAACTTGTTGGCACCTGTGTACGTAACACGGCAACACAGGTTACCGATGAAGAGACTCCTACTCGCCTCCACCATCGTTCTCCTCTCCCAGAACACTGCCCAAGCCCAAACACCGGACTTGGGTCCATTGAACTCCGCTTTCAATGGTTCGGTCATTTTCAAAGTCGATAAACATGGTCGGTTGGTCATGGACCACTATGACCAAGGTTCCCGTTTCAGACAGGACGTGGTGCCGATGGAGCACATCGACCCTGGATTGATCAGCTTCTCCTCCGAAGAGGATGCGATCGCCTTGAAATGCAAGGCGGACAAAGGCCAATGCTTCTCGAAAGAGATCTTCAAACTCGATGTGGTGCGCCTTTCGAGTCGGATCACCCTGCCACGGCCTCTGCAGGATGCATCCGGGGCACACTCCATAGCGCTGTTCCAAGAGCTTTTGGCACCCCGAGAAGCGACCATCGCACCAATTGCCACTGAAACAAGCGAAGCACCTTCTCGTAAGAACCGCACTGAACAGTGAACCACATGAACTTGCGAGCGATCCCCTTGGTGCTGATGACGGTGATGTCCGGAATAGGAGTATCGGCACAATACTTGGCCGACAATTCGACTTCCGCCGGGACCGGGCCGATCTACGAGGCCGGCGAACGCGCCTATCGAGCGGGCGATCATGCCACGGCCATCACCCTTTTCAGTCAGGTCCTAGAAGCGGAACCCGACCATTTGAACGCCCATCTTCAACGGGGTTTCTGCCACAGCCTCACTGCCAACTACGAACTGGCGGTAGCGGATTTCTCGGCGGTCATCGACCAGAAGGCCGATCATACCTGGGCCTACACGAGCCGTGGCAGCGCCTACGCCAAGTTGGGAAAGTACGATCAGGCCATCGCAGACTTCAACCGTGTCATCGCCCTCGACCCCAAGAACGAGGAAGCCTTCAACAACAGGGGCTGGGCGCGTAAATCCACAGGCGACCTCGCAGGGGCTTGCAAGGATTGGAGCACCAGTAAGAAGATGGGGAACGCTGAGGCCAAGATCATCCTGACCAACAACCGTTGCAAATGAACCTGAAGAAGACCCTGATCCTGATCGTGCTACTGCTCGTAGCCTTCTGGGCCGGTGCACAGGACCAGAGCTATGCCGATTGCCTCACGAAGGTGGCCAGTCGATGGGGAGCACCGTGCGAGAAATGCGAGAGTTACAAGGAGATGTACAAGCGCGACTTCAGCGGTACCTACCAAGTGGACCTCCAGAACGCCTGCTCCGACCTGATCGAGGTGAAGGTGGCGATGCAGGAGAAGAACGGCACCTGGCGCACGTTCCCGATCAAGGCACTGGGCCCCAAGGAGACCATGACGGCCTTCGCCTGCCAAGGGAGCGGCAAATACATGTACTGGGTTCGCCGGGTGAACGACACCGAGATCGTGCTGCCCAGCGACCAGGAGATCCTTACGGAGTATCGATCGCGCTGACCGATGGATCCCATGGCAGAGCCGGGTTAAGCCCGGCTTTTCTTTTCCACCACGGAATGTTCATGGCCTATGCCCTCTCAACGTCGAAAGACGCCCTTCGTTGGCCACTTTTGGGCAAGCCTTTCGCGACATGCCAACGAAGCACTTCCACATCGATCGTACCGAGAACTCGCCGCAGATCGACCTCGACTTGGACAATGGCGTGATGGAGTTCATTGGACGCTCGCTACCCCATAACTCCGAGCAATTCTACTCCCGGGTTTATGGATGGTTGGATGAATACCTTCAAAGTGCCAAAGGCGAGACCACGGTGAACATGCGGCTGGATTACCTCGACACGAGTTCGAGCAAGCACATCTACAACATCTTCTCGCGCTTGGATGCCGTTACAGCCCAAGGCCGACCCGTGAAAGTGAACTGGCACTACGAGACCGGCGACGAGGAGATGGCCGAGACCGGCAAGGATTACGAGAGCTTGTTCAAGATGGACTTCTCCTTCATCGAGGTGGAGGAGCTATTCTGAGTCCAACTTCCCTCCTACAGGCTTCCGACCTTCCTGCGGACTCTTTGAAGGCCCCCCTTTTACCAACCCCAAATAAAGAGCCCCGGACGGCGGACGTTCTAGTTCGCGGTCCGGGGCTCTGAGATGATCGGACTACAATAGGTCGTTCGCCAGATTGGCCAACGGGCTACGTTCACCTTTCTCCAGGGTGATGTGCGCGAAGAGCGGGTCGCCTTTGGCCTTGTCGATAAGGTAGCTCAGACCGTTACTCTCCGTATCCAGGAATGGCGTGTCGATCTGGTGCACATCACCGGTGAAGACGATCTTGGTGCCCTCCCCGGCCCTGCTGATCACGGTCTTGATCTCCAGTGGTGTCAGGTTCTGCGCTTCGTCCACGATGAAGAAGATGTTGCTCAAGCTTCGGCCACGGATGTACGCGAGCGGCGCGATGGCGATCTTCTCGTTCTCGAGCATTTCATCGATCCTTTTCGGTGTGCTGTCATGCTTCTCGAACTGGCTCTTGATCAGTTTGAGATTGTCCCACAGCGGTTGCATGTACGGGTCCAGCTTGCTCTGTATGTCGCCTGGCAGATAACCGATGTCCTTGTTGCTCAAGGGCACCACCGGGCGTGTCACATAGATCTGGCGATACTCGCGACGTTGCTCCAACGCGCACGCCAACGCCAGGAGAGTCTTTCCCGTACCGGCAGCTCCTTGCAGGGTGACGAGCTTGATCTCCGGATCGAGGAGGGCAGCCATGGCCAAAGCCTGCTCCGCGTTCTTCGGTCCTATCCCGAAAACGCTCTGCTTCTCCACACGGCCGATGGTCCCGCTACGTGGATCGAACTTCGCCAGGATGCTCTTCTTCTTGTGCTTGAGGATGAAAAAGTGGTTCCCCTTGGGTTTCTCCACGCCTAGTTCTTCCACCGTGGCTGTGCCATGGGCGAACAGGGCGTCGATCTTCTCCTCGCTGAAATCGTCCACCACCGTGCGTCCGGTGTAGAGCTTCTCGCGCACATCGCGGACCTTGCCGGTGAGGTAATCCTCCGCGATGATGTTCAAGCTCTTCGCCTTCAACCGAAGGGCGATGTCCTTGGTCACCAGGATCACCTTCTTGTCCTTGTTCTGGCGCTGGATGGTGAGGGTGGCGTTCAGTATCTGGTGGTCGTTCTTACCGTCTTGGAAGACCTTTGTGGCGTCAACGCCATTGAGGTCGTGCTTAGCCACCACCTTGAATTTGCCCCTTGTGGGGCCATTCAGTGGCTGCCAGTCCGAGAGGACGTCCAGTTTCGCTATGTCGTCGAGGTGGCGGATGAATTCGCGCGCCTCGTAGTTGATCGTATCGTTGCCTTTCTTGAAGGTGTCCAGTTCTTCGAGTACCTGTATCGGGATGGCCACATCGTGTTCTGCGAAGTTCTCGATGGCCGAGTGGTCGTAGAGGATGACTGATGTATCCAGTACGAAGATCTTCCGGTCTTTCTTCTTCATTCGATCAAGGAACGGTGTTGACCAAAAGTATCCGGGTCATCTTCCGTTGCCCGGCCCCCCTATCGTGCACTTATCCACGATCGATCGTTCCCTTGCCCGAATGCGACATGGATGTGATGCACAGATGAAGACTACCGTAAAATGCGAAGCGGGGACCACCGGTCGGCGATCCCCGCTTCTGCCGGTCCGCGGTCGTGACCTTGGACAAGCACTGTGCATTCTACCATGGCGACCGATCTTTGGATCAGCGCATGAACCATCATCCTGGTCCTGTCGCATAACTGGCACGCGACCGGAGCGTCTTTCCGCATGACCTCTTACCAGGCCTGGCTACACCCAAGGGCACTGCCAGCGACGACCACTTCCATTCCCGATGACGTTCAGGTCCATTGGACCCATGAAAGAACGACGCAGCGAGACGAAACTACCCCGATAGCCCACTGACGACCAATTTTTCGGACCTCTGATTTT
Source organism: Flavobacteriales bacterium (assembly GCA_016787995.1). GTDB lineage: Bacteria > Bacteroidota > Bacteroidia > Flavobacteriales_F > PHOS-HE28 > PHOS-HE28. The sequence goes on from JAEUTB010000118.1 coordinate 16,250, forward strand.
GCACAACTTGTGAACGATCCGGGCACCTATCAACAGCGAAGAAAAATCGAGTCGCGACCCGGCTTGATCCTCGTAAGTTTATCCATCCTTAACGCTGAGGCCGAGTTGGAACCTCAGCTTTGCACCGATCGAAACCAAATCCTTCCCCAACCATGACAGATAGACCTACACTGCTGTCCACCTCCGATACACGACTACTCCATTGGAGGTCAGCCGTGGTCGGTTGCGCCCTGCTCTTGGGCTTCACCGCGCACGCCCAAGTGACCATTTTCTCGGAAAACATGGGCACGCCCTCGGGTACCACGGCCATCGCCACCCATGACACGAACAATGGATTCCAGAACTCGGCCGCGTTCACCTTCACCGGAACAGGTGATGTGCGTACATCTACCGCCTCTTCTGGCTATGCAGGTGCGTCGGGAGGCGGTAATGTCTTCCTGACAACAGCGGACCCTGACCGATTCTTCCAGATCGATGGGATCGTGACAACCGGTTACACCAACATCAGCCTGTCGTTCGGTGCTTACAAGAACATACTTGCAAGTGACCTGACTGAATTGGTGGTGGAATACAGCACGAACGGTACGAGTTGGAGCCCCCTCACCTTCCCTGCACAGCCTACCGGTTCTGGAACGGCTAATTGGCGTCTTATCACCATCACCGGGGGAACCATTCCTGCGAGTGCGACACTAAGTCTCCGGTGGACCAATACGGCGGCCAGTAACCAACCTCGATTGGACGATATCGTTCTAAGTGGTTTCGCTGGTGCACCCTGCGGCATAACGCTCGGAACGGCTTTCACCGCCTGTGATGCGAATACCGTTGGGGTAGACAGCTACACGCTCTCGATCCCCTACAACGGCTTGGATGCTACGACATCGGTAGTCAACAACTCCTTATCCGGCACTGTTGGTGGTGATGACCCAGCCAGTGTCAGCAACGGCACGATCGTGGTCTCTGGCATCACGGAAGGCGACGCGTACTCCGTCACCTTCACAGCTCCTTGCAATACCTTGACGGTCTCGGGACCTTCGCCGACGTGCGCACCGGCTTGCGGTATTGTGTTCGGAACGGCCAGCGCGGTCTGCAATTCCATCACCGCCGGCCCTGGCGATACGTACGATGTGAGCATCCCCTACACCGGTGTGGAGGCGGGTGTCACCGTCGTGAACAATGGACTTTCCGGCACCATCGGTGGTGACGATCCAGCGGTGACGACGAATGGTACCATCGTGATCAGTGGCATCAACGAAAGTGATGCGTACTCGGTGACACTTTCGGCACCTTGTGCTGCTCAGGTGGCTAGCGGCAGTGCTCCTATCTGTGATCCACTTCCCTTGGCCGCATGGGACTTCAACGGTGAAGGCAACCCCGGCGTGGCCACGTCTACCGCCGATATCTACAACGCCGACCTCGACGCTTCCAACCTCCTTACGCGCGGTGCTACTGCTGCCGCTAGCAGTGCAGCCAACTCGTTCCGGACCACGGGGTTCCAGAACAACGGCATCGCAACGACCAATACGGACTATTTCCAGGCGACGCTTTCCGCTAATGCTGGTTTCCTGCTCTCGCTTTCGTCCATTGACGCCATCCTTGCAGGCACTACCACATTCGCAGCTTCACCTGGGGTTTCGAATCAGTTCGCCTATAGCTTGGATGGCACCAACTTCACGCTGATCGGATCGCCCACAGTGACCATTGGTTCACCTGCGACCCTCCAGGTCGATCTGAGCACAGTACCCGCTTTACAGAACGTGAGTGCCGGCACAACGGTCACCCTTCGGTACTACGCTAGCGGCCAAACGACAACGGGTGGCTGGGGCTTCAGCAGTGCCACTCCTGGTGCCTACGGCCTGGCCATCGATGGTTCCTTGACGCCTGTCGGCAGCTGCTCGTTGACCCTTGGCACACCCACTACGAGTTGCGATGCCACGACGATGGGGATCGACACTTACACGCTTTCCATCCCGTACAGTGGAGGACAAGCTGGTGTTTCCGTCGTGAACAACGGTAGTTCTGGCGTGATCGGCGGTGATGACCCCAGCTTGGTCACCGATGGAACCATTACCATCTCCGGCATCACAGAAGGCACGAGCTACGACGTCGGGTTCACCACACCGTGTGAGCTGCTTTCCGTGACGGGTGGTTCTCCTACCTGCGAACCGCCTTGTACGCTCTCGTTCGGAACAGCCGTGGCCACCTGCAATACCGTCACCATCGGATCAAGCGACACCTATGACGTGAGCATCCCGTACACCGGATCCCAGGCGGGTGTCACCGTGATCAATGGTGGACTTTCTGGAACGGTCGGAGGCGATGATCCTGCCGTGGTATCGAACGGCACCATCGTGATCTCCGGCATCAACGAAACGGACGGCTACTCGGTATCTCTTTCTGCCCCTTGCGGCGCCGTTGTGAGCAGCGGCAGTGCACCGGGTTGCACGCCGCTACCGATCGCAGCGTGGGACTTCACAGGAGAGAACAACCTAGCCACTTCGACCGCTGACCTGTACAACGCCAACTTGGATGCAGCGCCTCTGATGACGCGAGGTGGTGGCGCAGGCCCCAGCTCGGGTGCGAACTCCTTCCGCACCACCGGATTCCAGAACAATGGCATCGCTACCACCAATAGCGACTATTTCGAAGTGACCCTGTCGTCGGTCTCGGGCCAGAGTGTTTCCCTGAGTTCCATCGACGCCATCTTCAACGGTACCTCCAGCTTCGCCGCCAGCCCTGGTGTGACCAGCCAGTTCGCCTATAGCTTGGATGGGGCCAACTTCACCTTGATCGGTTCGCCGATCGTAACGATCGGACAGCCCGCTACGCTGCCTCAGGTCGATCTCACCGGGATCGCCGCCCTGCAAAATGTCGGGCCATCCACCACCATTACCCTCCGCTACTATGCCAGCGGTCAAACCACCACGGGTGGATGGGGCTTCAATTCACCCTCCAGTGGCATCTATGGTTTGGCGATCGGTGGCAGCTTCGCACCAGTGGTCGGTTGCGACATCATTTTGGGTGCCGCCACCGCAACGTGCAACGGAGTGACTCCCGGTGACGCCGATACCTACGACGTCAGTATCCCTTACACGGGTTCACAAGCTGGTATCAGTGTGGTGAACAACGGTGCATCGGGCACGGTGGCAGGTGATGATCCTGCGACGACGCCCAACGGTACCATCCTCATCACGGGCATCAGTGAGACGGATGGCTATGCGATCAGCTTGAGCGGCGACTGTTCCATCGAAGTGGTCTCGGGTTCAGCACCCTCCTGTGATCCTTTGCCAACGCTGGTGGTCAACGAGGTGGACTATGACCAACCCAGCACGGATACCCAGGAGTTCATCGAACTCAAGAACGTGGGTGCCTTCCCTGTCAGCCTGGATGGTCTGGAACTGTTGATGATCAATGGATCCGGTGATGCCCAATACCTAGCTGTCGCATTGAGCAACGTGACCCTCGCTGCGGGCGACTACTATGTGGTCGGCAGTGCCAGTGTCCCGAATGTGGATCAAACGGCTTTCACCTCCAACTCCCTCCAGAATGGGAACCCGGACGGTATCATCCTTCGCACGACAGGAGGCATCATCATCGATCAGATGAGCTACGGTGGTTCCATGTCGACAACGGAAGGCACGGGAACCACCACCGATCTGGGCGGCGTTGCTGGCGTTTCGATCTCGCGCGTTCCTGATGGGAATGATACCGATGACAACAGCCTGGACTTCATCCGCGGATGCGCTACACCCGGTGTGGCGAATACCCAGTCCGATGCTGATGAGGACGGCACCCCCGATTGCCTCGACCTCTGCCCCGGTGGACCAGAGCCAGGTTCGCCTTGCGATGACGGCCTCACCTCCACCGCCGATGATGTGATCCAAGCGAACTGCCTCTGCGCTGGAACACCGGTGGATTGTGAAGGCACCCCCGGTGGCGGCGCAGTGCCCGGCACCCCTTGCGATGACTTCAACCCTGGCACCATCGACGATGTGTACCAACTGGATTGCACCTGTGCCGGCGTGATCGTGGATTGCCTCGGCATTCCGGGCGGCCCCAACCTGCCTGGCGCTCCTTGCAATGACTTCGATCCGAGCACGAACGACGAGACCTGGCAGGCCAACTGCTCCTGCGTGGGCACACCCTGCTCGCAGAACGTGGTGCTCGACCTCCGCTCCGATGTGAACAGCGACCAGATCAGCTGGGAGATCCTCTACCAGAACGACGGTACGGTGGTTTGCAGCGGTGGTAGCTACATCACCGGCATCACGGACCCCATCGTTGAAGCCTGCTGTTTGCCCATCGGATGTTTCCGCCTGCGTGTCAATGACAGCGGTGGAGATGGTTTCGTGACCGGCGGTTACCAACTGCGCGAGTCCGGGGCACAAGGGCGACGGATCATCGACAACTCGGGCAACTTCACCTCGGGTAGCACGAGCGCTTTGGCAGCGACCTACGAGAACGGTGCTTTCTGCGTGCCGATCGGCGACGATAAGCTCATCTTCAGCAGTTGCGATCGACTGGATTGGGTGAACAACAAGTTCATCGTGGCGAGCGCCAACGCCGCCGTATCCGCTCAGTTCGGCATTACCAACACCACGAGTGGTTACGAGTTCTGGTTCTTCGATCCGAACGGCACGTACAGCTACCGTCGCTTCCGCAGCCATGCGACCAGCGATGGATTCGGCACTGGCGCCACACGTGCCTGCCACTTCAAGGTGAACGGCTGGACGAACAGCATCGCCACTCCTCACCTTCCGGCCAACGTGCTTTTGAACGTGCGCGTACGCGGTCGTGTGGCGGGAACGAACCTTCCGTTCGGACAGGCTTGTCTGTTCCGCCTCGATCCCGTCCTCGCTGCATGCCCCCGCGTGAAACTCCAGGATGATCCTTCCAACCCATCCGACTTCAGCTGCGGAGTGCTCCGGAACTTCGGCGGCGCCAGCAACCCGAACAATCGGATCACGGCGAATCCGCCGCAGCCTGTTCCCGCTGTGGCGAGCAGTGCGGTGCGCTACCAGTTCCGCTTCCGTATCCCCGGAGAGAATGTCTGCATCGTTCGCCCCCCGCAAACCAGCGCCCGTCATGTCCTGAATTGGACGAACGGCACACCACTGGAGTGCAGCCGTACGTACGACGTCGATGTCCGGGTGAGCCTTGACGGTGGCGCGACCTGGTGTTTCGGTCCTGCTACCGCCGATGAAGCAGCTGCTTGCTCCGATCCTGAGGCTTGGGGCAAAGTCTGCACGGTCAGCATCAACCCGTGCGCTGAAGTGAATGGAGGCGCGAACAGCATGACCCTCACTAGCGAAGTTGGATTCACCATGTACCCGAACCCCAACCGTGGCCAACAGCTCTTCTTGAACTTGAGTGGAGTTGACAGCAGCGTGAACAACGTGAACGTGGACATCTTCGACATGACCGGAAAGCGCGTGGTCGCACGTACCCTAGCGGTGTACGACGGCTACGTGAACACCAGCATGGAACTGGGTGCCAATGTGTCCGGCGGTCTGTACTTGGTGACCGTCACGGCTGGCGCGAAGACATACACCGAGCGCTTGATCGTGCAACCATAAGGCGAGAACACACGAAAGGGACGGCCCCAGCTGAAGAGCTGGGGCCGTTCTTCTTTGGTGCGGTGCCTTAGTGCGACCAGCTTGCCTTGGAATTTGACAAGCCGTACATGTTCAACGATCCTGGCAGGCGACGCGAATGGACCTGAACCGATATGCCTTCACTTGCCATTTCACCCGGTTCGGCTTGGGATGGAACTCTGGCAGGTACGCAAGTGACCTCGATAGATCCAGCGGTCTGATCATCCAACATGAGAAGGCGACCAGCGTCGTTGCGGTGGAATGATCGACGAACAAAAAAGCCGCCCCCTTGCGGGAGCGGCTTAGAAGCGATGCTATCGTTCAGTGCTGAACTTGAACGTTGCGCTGTGCGATGACCGCACCGGTAGCGTCGGTGAGTCGTAGAACGTATGCGGCACTCTCTAACTGGCCGAGTTCGATGACACCTTGCCCGGAACCACTCCAGGAGCGGCTCAACACCACGCGGCCGGTGAGATCGACGAGTTCGACCCGCACCGTTCCTGCAGGCACTCCTTGCAGGGTGATCCGATCACGGGCAGGAACGGGGATCACCTTGAGTTCTACCGCACCAAGGCTCGCGATGGCTGTTCCCACGACTTGCACCGTGTCGCTGATCAACGAGCAAGTACCGTAAGTCCCTACCACATAGTAGTCACCAGCAGCCTGGGCCGTGATGGTCTGTGTTTCGGCACCGGGGATCTCCACACCGTCCAAGAACCAGGTGTACGTGTCGGCCTCCGTACTGGTGATCTCAAATCCGTTCAAGGTGATATCCGGAGCTGGCATCGGGCACTGATCCACGATGCGCTTGATCGTGCCATTGTTCACGTTGGCGACGAACAGTTCCAAGGCACTGTTCTCGGCGATGCAAGAGGTGCCGGTGCCTCCGTTATTGGGCCGCGCCTGCTCACGGATCCATCCTCCTGCTCCGTCGGGCCGTAGGGAGAAGTACGGTGTAGGGCAGTAATCGGTGTAGAAATACCGGCCGAACAACCGTGGGAACTCGGTGCCACGGTAA
>JAEUTB010000151.1 GCA_016787995.1 Flavobacteriales bacterium
AGTGCGATGCCCAGGATCGGGTTGCGTGTCATGCGTTCCATCAGTTCTGTTCGAGTATGCGGCGGACCACTTCGTTCGCACGCTTGGGGTCGGCCTTGCCTTTGGTTCCTTTCATCACTTCACCCATGAACAAGCCCAGCAACCCTTTGTTGCCGTTGCGGTAGGCGTCCACCTTATCAGGGTAGGTGGCCATGGCCTGTTGCACGATGCGTTCGATCAGTCCTTCGTCGGTGCTCTGTACGAGGTCGTGCTTGGCTGCGAGTTCAGCCGCGGTCAACGTGGTCTCCTCCAACATCAAGGGGAAGAGCTTCTGGCTGGCGATGCTGTGGCTCACTTGGCCAGCATCGATCAACTGCACCAGGCCTGCGAGTCGCTCCGCGCTGATCGGGAATTGCTCCATGGGAAGCCCTCGTTCGTTCAACCAGCTGCGCACATCGCCCATCACCCAGTTCGCGGCGCCTTTGTAATTGGTCGTGTGGGCGATCACACCTTCGTAGTACAGCGCCGTAGCCTTGTCGTCGGTGAGTATCCCGGCGTCGTACTCGTTCAGACCAAGGGTCGAGGTGTACTTCGCCCTCAGTTCACGGGGCAGTGGTGGCATCTCGCGGCGGATGGCCTCCTTCATGGCCTCGCTCACCGTGACCGGCTGCAGGTCGGGCTCGGGGAAATAGCGGTAGTCGTGCGCCAGTTCCTTGCTCCGCATGCCGATGGTGCTGCCTTTCGCCGCATCGAAGGTGCGGGTCTCCATGTGGATCACACCTCCAGAATCAAGGATCTCGCTTTGCCGCTGTGCTTCGTATTCGATGGCGCGCATCACATTGCGGAAGCTGTTCATGTTCTTCACTTCGCAGCGCGTGCCGAATTCCTTGGCGCCTTTCGGGCGAAGGCTGATGTTCGCATCGCACCGAAGGCTGCCTTCCTCCATGTTGCCATCACAGATGTCCAGGTAGCGCACCAGCCGACGGATCTCCACGAGATAGTCGTAGGCCTCTTGTCCGCTACGGATGTCCGGTTCGCTCACGATCTCGATCAAAGGCACCCCAGCACGGTTCAGATCCACCAAGGTGTTGAAGGGGTCCACGTCATGGATGCTCTTACCCGCATCCTCTTCCATGTGGATACGCGTGATGCCGATCCGCGTCATCCCGGCATTTGGCACTCCGGGCGCGGACCTGGAGTCGCGCGAAGCGTCAGCATCCGTCCTGCTGTTCGGGATGTCCACGAAACCCTTCGTGCAGATCGGTGTGTTGTCCTGGGTGATCTGGTAGCCCTTCGGCAAGTCGGGATAGAAGTAGTTCTTGCGGGCGTAGTGCATCCATGGCGCGATGGTGCAGTTCGTGGCCAGCCCCATCCGCACGGCCAATTCGATCACCTTCTTGTTCGCCACCGGCAAGGTACCCGGATGACCCAAGGTGATCACGCTCACGTTCGTGTTCGGATGGTCGCCGTAAGCGTTCGGATCGCTGCTGTACGCTTTGCTATCGGTGATCAGCTGGGCATGTACCTCGAGCCCCACCACCAGTTCGTATCGTTCGCTCCAATGGCTCATGGTCGGTCGTGCTTGATCACCCGTTGAACCACTCGTTCTCCAGCTTGCTCGATGGCGATCAGATAAAGACCGTCCGGGTAGGTGGAAAGATCCAGTTCCATTCGGCTTCTGCTCGTCCCATTCTGTCGGAGAAGCACGGCGCCGTTCGATGCGATCACTTCGACCTGTGTGGATCGTGTGCGTTCATCAAGATGGTCAACGAAAACGGGCCCCTCGGTCATCGTCGGGTATATGCGGACCGACGGAGGAGCAGGCCGATCACCAGCAGTGGTGCTGAAGTCGGTCTGGAACACCCAAAGACCTGTCTGCATATCGCTGACAAGGATGTTGCCGGAAGGCAGGAAGGGGTATACGCCCCAAGCGCCCTTGAACGTGGTCCCGTTGGGCGACGGATTCGTGTCATAGAAACCGAGCAGTACCGGTTGGTCCGGATCGGTCAAGTCCCAGGACCAATACCCGTCGTGGTAGTACGCCACATGTACCGTATTCCCAGTGAAGAACGGATTATGTACCACGGATGTCGGGTGTACGCCCGTTGTGACCGTGGTTCCCACCTCGAGGTCCGTCACATCGGTAGCATCGATGAACTTCAACGGCGATCCATGGGTCTCATCGGCCATCACGTAGAGCGTGCCATCATCGTTCATCCAGCCGCTGTGGTTGTAGCCCGCGTTCGAATAAGTCGTTATCGCGCCCAACAGCACCGGTTGCTGCGGATCCGTGAAGTCGAGCACATGCATCCCGTCCTCATCGTTGCACCAAACGATGTTATCGCGAACGAAACAATCGTGGACATAACCCACAGCGCTGCCCCACCAAGACACATCCTGCTCAAGGTTGGCCAAGAGAACGGGGTCTGCGGGGTCAGCGATGGAATATACGCTGAACTGGTTGCTGCCACCGCAGGTGTACAACCGTGCGTTCACCGTATCCACCTGGATGTTGTGCGCGCGGAAGAAGAGATCGTTGCTGTCGTAGACCAAGCGTACGCTGTCCGGCAAGTACTGCAGATCGAAGATCTGGAGCGAGCTAGGGCCTTGGTCACACACTGCGTACAGATGGTGGTCATGCACCTTGTAGTCCCGATGGATCACACCGGAACCAGCGAAGCGACCCGCTACTTGGTCCACCAATGAGCTGTTCTCGGGACTGGTCACGTCGAACACGTTGAGTCCTACGGTGCTGCCGATGAATGCGTATTCACGACCGTTCGCCGCGTAGCCCCACACTTCGTTGTACTGGTTCTGAAGTTGCGCATCGCCAATAGGGATCAGGGGATCGTCCCAATGGAACAAGCTGCGCACGTTCAGGCTGTCCTGGGCCACGCTAGCGCTCGTCAGTGACAAAGTAGCGATGGCGATGAAGGTCCTGTTCAGCATGAGGCGATCAGTTCACGCATGATCAGCGTGAGTTTAGGTTCGGCCTTCTCGGCCACGCGCTGCACCATCTCGTGCGTGGTCTTTTCGATGCGCCCTTCCACACCCATGTCGGTGATCACGCTCATCGCGAAACAAGGGATGCCCATGTGCCGTGCGGCGATCACCTCCGGCACGGTGCTCATGCCCACAGCATCGCCGCCGATATTGCGCACGTAACGGTACTCGGCCGGTGTTTCCAGGGTAGGTCCGGTGAGGCCTACATAACAACCCACTTGCACGGGGATGTTGTTCTTCGCTGCGATGTCCTTCGCCCGGGCGATGAAACCATGGTCGTAGGGTTCGCTCATATCGGGGAACCGCGGTCCGAGCTCGTCGATGTTCTTTCCGATCAGCGGGTTGGGGAAGAGGTTGATGTGATCGTTCAGGATCATCAGGTCGCCGGTCTCGAAGGCCGGGTTCACGCCGCCGCAGGCGTTGCTGACGAAGAGCCGCTTGATGCCGAGGAATTTGAATACCCGTACCGGCAGCACCACATCGCCCATGTCCCAACCTTCGTAGAAGTGGAAGCGACCTTGCATGGCCACCACGGGTTTCCCGCCGAGGTAGCCGAAGAGCAGCTTGCCGGGATGGCCTTCCACCGTGCTCACGGGGAATTCGGGGATTTCCTTGTAGGCGATGGAGTGCTTCACGTCGATCTCCTTGCCCAAGCCGCTCAGGCCGGTGCCGAGGATGATGCCCGTTTCCGGCGCGAAGCCGGTGGTCTTCTTCAGGTGGTCAGCGATGCGCTGGATGCGTTGCAACATGGGAGCGGATGAGGTCGGCGAAGCGTTCAGGTTCGTTCAGGATCACGGTCCGCATGCCGATCACCGCCAAGGGTAGCCCTTCGAGCGGACTTCCAGGGATCAGAGACCGAAGCCTTGCGGCGTCTTTCTCCGTGGTGATCAGGGTTTTCGGACCGGCCGCGAAGCTACCAAAAACGTCCGCCAACCG
>JAEUTB010000165.1 GCA_016787995.1 Flavobacteriales bacterium
CAAGGACCCGCACGGCTGCGAGACCTACGTGATGGGCTTGCACAAGACCGAGGCCAACATGAAGGTGGCCCAGAAGGAGAACGCCGCCATTCTGCTCGAAGAAGGGCATGAGCTGAAGTATGATGGGTACGACCCCAAGGACCCCGAGAGCATCATCGCGCTCAGTCTGAGGCAGAACACCCACCTGGACCTCAGTTTGTTGTTGAGCTCCTTGATCCAAAAGCAATTCAAGGAGCGCGTGGGCCGGCCGGACCGTGGGGTGAAACAAGCAGGCTTCCTCGTGATCAGCTACAACACCATGCCCAGCGTGCTCATCGAGCTGGGTTTCCTCACCAACCCCACGGAAGAGGATTATCTCCAGAAGGCGGAAGGCCAGGACTACATGGCCAGCGCCATTTACAGGGCTTTCAAGGAGTACAAAGGCATCGTGGAGCGCGCCGGCTCAGGTTCAACCGTGGCCGAGACCCCCGTGGTGAAGCCGGACACCACCCCGAAAGAGCCGATCAAGGATCCGGTGAAGCCCCCTGTGGAGAAGCCCACGGCCACCATGCCGGAGCCAGCGTTGGTCTTCAAGGTCCAGATCGCCACCAGCAGCAAGCGCATCGGCACCAAGCCGCAGAACTTCAACGGGCTGGAAGGCGTGCAGGAGCACCAGGGTGCAGGACTTTACAAGTACACCGTGGGGGCTGAATCCACGGTGGAAGCCGCGCGCAAGCTGCAGGAAACCTGCAGGAGCAAAGGGTATTCGGAGAGTTTCATCGTGGCGTTCCGGAACGGAGAACGGATCGCGTTGCAGGAAGCCCTTAAATTAGCCGAGGCGCATTAAGCGTCGATACCTTACTGGATGAAGATCAAACGGGAGTACTCCATCGCCGCGCTGGTCCTTGGGGGCGTTGGGCTGCTCATCTTCGGGGTCAACTTCCTCAAGGGGTTGGACCTCTTCCAGAAGCGCAACGTCTACCACGCGGTGTACAACAACGTATCCGGTATCACCGGTGCAAGTCCGGTGTATTACAACGGATTCAAGGTAGGGCAGGTGATCAAGACCGCGCTGAAGGAGGATGGTAGTGGCTATGTGGTCATCAGCTTCCAGATCAACGAGGAATCGCTGGCCATCCCCAAGAACACCAAGGTGCAGATCTACAGCGCCGATCTCTTCACGCGGGCTCTTCAGATGGAACTGGGCAGTGGAGAGTTGGCTTCCGCAGGTGATACGCTCGTGGGCGATGTGCAACTGAGCCTCACCGATGCCGTCGGGGCGCAGATCGATCCGTTGAAGGCCAAGGCCGAGGGCATGATCTCCAAAGTGGACTCGGTGCTCAACGCCTTCCAGCAAATGCTGAACAAGCAGACGGTGAGCGACATCGACAGCAGCTTCAGCAGTGTGCGCGACGCCCTAGAGACCCTCAGTCGCACGGCTGAGCGCATCGACAGGCTCGTGGCGGCGGAAAGCGCGACCCTCAGTGCCACGGTGCATAACCTGGAGACCGTGAGCGCCACGCTGGCGCGCAACACCGACGAGCTCGATCACATCTTCACCAACCTGGACACCCTCAGTACCGATCTGGCCAAGGGACGCTTGCGCAAGATCATGGACGACATGGCCCAGACCAGCGCGGAACTGAAGAAGGTGGCCACGGACATCGGCAACGGTGAAGGCACCATGGGCAAGTTGATGAAGGATGATAGCCTGTACACCAATTTGAACCATGCCAGCGCGGAGCTCGATCTGCTGCTGGAGGACCTGCGAACGAACCCGAACAGGTACTTCAGTGTTTTCGGCAAGAAGGACCGGCTGCCCAAGCTGAGCGATGCCGACATCGAGCGCATCGGCAAGGTGCTGGAGAACGAAAAGAAGAACTGATCCATGGGCATCGCGAGCATCGTCTTCATCCTGTTGGTCGGTGCGGCTTCGTGGTTATTCGCGCGCAACATCATGCGCGTTCGTCGCAACATCCTGCTGGGTAAGGATGAGGTGATCAACGACCGACCCGGCGAGCGTTGGGCTGTGATGACCCGAGTGGCCCTGGGTCAAAGCAAAATGGTGGTGCGCCCGATCGCGGGTTTCCTGCACATCATCGTGTACGCGGGCTTCGTCATCATCAACATCGAAGTGCTGGAGATCATCATCGACGGCATCTTCGGGACACACCGGGTGCTCTCGTTCCTGGGCGGCTTCTACGACTTCCTCATCGGCAGCTTCGAGTGGCTGGCGCTTGGGGTGTGGGTGGCCTGTGTCGTTTTCCTGGTGCGGCGCAACGGCATCAAGTTGAAGCGTTTCGTTCAGAAGGAACTGGACGGCTGGCCGAAGAGCGATGCGAACCTGATCCTGTTCACGGAGATCGCCTTGATGAGCGCTTTCCTACTGATGAACGCTGCGGACTGGACCCTGCAACAGCGTGGGGATGAACACTACATCGCGGCAGGGGCGTTCCCCGTGAGTTCTGCTGTGGCAGGGCTCTTCTCGTTCTCCGCTATCAGCAGCGGTACCCTCATCGCGATCGAACGGACCTGTTGGTGGTTCCACATCATCGGCATCCTCGCTTTCCTCAACTATCTGCCGTATAGCAAGCACCTGCACATCCTGCTCGCCTTCCCCAATACGTGGTACAGCAAACTGAAGCCGAAGACCGAGATCGGCAACATGGAACGTGTAACGGGTGAAGTGAAGAGCATGTTGGACCCGAGCATCGCACCGCCCGAGATGGCAGCGCCACGTATGGTGGTCGGTCATGAGGTCACCGATCGTTTCGGCGCCAAGGATGTGTTCGATCTCAGTTGGAAGAGTTTGATGGATGCCTACAGTTGCACCGAGTGCGGCCGTTGCACCAGCGAATGCCCGGCGAATCTGACGGGCAAATTGTTGAGTCCGCGGAAGATCATGATGGACACACGCGACCGCGTGGAGGAAGTGGGCAAGGCGATCGATGCCAAAGGCAAGTGGGAGGATGATGGCAAGAGCCTACACACGCGCATCACGGAAGAGGAGTTGTGGGCCTGCACCACGTGCAACGCCTGCACCCAGGCCTGTCCGGTGAACATCGATCCGGTGAACATCATCATGGAGATGCGGCGCTACTTGGTGATGGAGGAAAGCAAGACGCGTCCTGCGCTCACCGGCATGTTCAACAACGTGGAGAACAACGGTGCCCCATGGGCGTTCGGGCCGGACAAACGATTGGATTGGACGCAACAATGACGATCGTTACCAACACCGTTGTAACGTCGACCCACCGGGTCGACTTGAACTGATCGACAATGGAACAGTTGCAGATCCGCACTATGGCCGAATTCGCCGCCACCGGCGAAGTGCCCGAAGTATTATTCTGGGTGGGCTGCGCAGGTTCGTTCGATGATCGGGCCAAGAAGATCACCAAGGCTTTCGTCCGGATCCTGAATGCTGCCAAGGTCAAGTTCGCCATTCTCGGTCAGGAGGAGACCTGCACCGGCGACCCAGCACGCCGCGCGGGCAACGAGTTCCTGTTCCAGATGCAGGCCTTGCAGAACGTCACCGTACTGAACGGTTATGGCGTGAAGCGCATCGTCACCGCCTGTCCACATTGTTTCAATACGCTGAAGAATGAATACCCGGCGTTAGGTGGCACCTACGAAGTGTTGCACCACACACAGTTCATCAACGCGTTGATGAAAGAGGGGCGCATCAAGGTGGAAGGCGGCAGTTTCAAAGGCAAGCGCATCACCTTCCACGACCCGTGTTACCTGGGTCGCGGTAACAACGAATACGAAGCACCGCGCGAGGTGTTGTTGAAGTTGGATGCCGCGCTGGTGGAATTGAAGCGCAGCAAGCAGAACGGCCTGTGTTGCGGTGCCGGTGGCGCGCAGATGTTCAAAGAGGCCGAACCCGGCACCCGCGAGGTGAACATCGAACGCAGCGAAGAAGCCTTGGGCGTTGAGCCGAATGTGATCGCGGCCGGTTGTCCGTTCTGCAATACCATGTTGACGGATGGGGTGAAGCATTTCAATAAGGAGGGCGAGGTGAAGGTGATGGACATCGCGGAGATGATCGCGACCGCCAACGACCTGTAGGGGCGACGTTCACGTCGCCCGATACCCGTTCACGTCGCCCGATACCCGTTCACGTCGCCCGATACCCGTTCACGTCGCCCGATACCCGTTCACGTCGCCCGATACCCGTTCACGTCGCCCGATATCCGTTCACGTCGCCCGATACCCGTACACATCGCCCGCGTTCGTACCCATCGCCATGTCCGTCCATCAGGTCCCGAGGTTCGACCCGGCAAGACATCATCGCCGTTCGATCCGAAAGCGCACCCACGATTACACATCACCTGGGTTGTATTTCGTTACGTTCTGCACGCATGAGCGGTATCCGCTGTTCGGTCAACTGATCCAGAAGCAATTGGTATTGAACGAGCTGGGGTGTATCGCCTACGACCATTGGAATTCGATCCCGGGACACCATCCTCACGTTTCGCTCCATGCATTCACGATCATGCCGGAGCATATGCATGGTATCATCGAATTGTTGCCCGGCGACCGCAGCCATCATCGGTCGGTATCCGATGGGCAACGGCCGCTTGGCCCAGTTCCAGGTTCGTTGGGCGCGATCGTAGGATCGTACCGCGCCGGGGTCAGTAGAGAGATCAACCGCATGGTGGTTCAACGCAGGCCCCCGATCTGGCAGCGTGGCTATCACGACATCATCATCCGCAATGATGTGATGTTGGACCGGATCACGCGCTACATACACCGTCATCCAACGATGGTCCGTCTTGAACATTGAGGCTACTTCGGGGGGGAACAGGCTGCCAACAATGGTATCAAAAGATATCGGGCGACGTGAACGTCGCACCTACCATAAATTGCGTTCCCGTGTTGAACGAACCGTGTGACCGCCCATGACCGCAACAGCACCTTCCCCGCGCAAACACCTCACCGACCTGCCCGATCATGCCCGGGTGTGGGTGTACAAGACCGCTCGCGACCTCAGCCATGCCGAACAGAACCTCGTGCGTGATCGGGGTGCGGCCTTCACGGGCAGCTGGGCCGCCCATGGTGCACCGTTGGATGCCACCGTGGATGTGTTGCATGATCGGTTCGTGGTGGTGGCGGTGGATGAGGAACAGGCCATGGCCAGCGGCTGCAGCATCGACAAGAGCGTGGGCTTCATCAAGAACCTGGAGCACGACCTCAACCTGATGCTCACCGACCGCATGATCGTGGTGTACGAAGGAGCGGACGGTATCACCAGCTGCCGATTACAGGATCTGCCCACCTTGCTCCAAGAAGGAGTGATCAAAGCCGACACCTTGGTGTACGATGATCTCGTGCCCACATTGGGCGACCTGCGCACCCGTTTCCGGATGCCCTTGCGCAGCACCTGGCTGGAGCGTTACCTGAGCTGAACCTTTCCGCGTGATGAGCGGCCCCTGCGCGGTGCAGGTGGAGAGGCTGTTTCCAGAAGATGCCGGTACTTTGAGGCATGTCGCGCAGCGCACAGAAACACACGGCCAAGGAACTCTTCGAGCTCGGTTTCGCGCACCAGCAGGTGTTCGATGAAGTGATGATGGAGCACCCCGGCGCGAAGCCGAAACGCGTGGCGGAAATGGTGCGCCAGATGCCCACGGTCTTCGCGAAGGAACGGTTCGCACAACTGCACCAGTTGCTCTTGGGGATCATCCTCCTGAGCAGTGCCTTGCGCCTGGTGCAAGCGCAGTTCGAGGGCTGGGGACACTGGACCCATGGTCTGCGCTTGTTCACGCTGGTGCCCATCGCCACCGTGCTGGTGGCCTACGCCATCTACCGCTGGAACGGCGAAGTGCTCAAGTGGGTCGGAATCGGTAACCTGCTCGGTGGGTTGGGCTTCATTCGCCACCTCGATGACCTCTTCACCGGCGACATCGATCCCTGGCGCTTTACTTTCGAGGTGCTGTCCCTGGCCATCGGCGCATTGGCCTTTTACCTGTACAAGGAGGCGTTCCCGAAGTACCGCGTGGAGAACGACCATACCGGTGCACCGGGTCGGATCACCTTCGCACCGGATCCCGCGTTGCAACGGATGTGATCAAGGCAGCTGCTCGGCACGCACGTTCGTCGGCACACTTCCGCCGATCGTACTGAGGATCGGGTCGCGATCGTTACCCGCACCCGTGTACATGATCACCCCATCGAGGCTCACGTCCGAGGGCGCATAACCAGCGACCGTGTTCGTGGGCACTGTTCCTCCGATGTTGACCAGGATCACATCGCGGTCGTTCACCGTGCCCGCGTACTTCACCTGACCGTCGCGCAGGATGTCTCCAGGCCACTGCACGCGGACCGCACCCATGGACCGCATGGCA
This sequence comes from Flavobacteriales bacterium, assembly GCA_016787995.1. Taxonomy (GTDB): domain Bacteria; phylum Bacteroidota; class Bacteroidia; order Flavobacteriales_F; family PHOS-HE28; genus PHOS-HE28. Next base: position 6,324 of record JAEUTB010000165.1, read on the forward strand.
TCGGTGCCGAAGAGTGCTGTTGAAGGTGTCGTGATGTCAAATGATGTGGTGCCGCCGCGCACGAAGGGCAGTGCTGCGGCGGACATGGCGCCCAAATGATTGCGGTGGCGTATGGCCAGGTGATGGTCACCCAGAATGGCTTTCAAGGTGAGCGGTCCGCCATCGGTGTCAACGATATCGCCATCGCGTTGCAACAGCCCACATCGGGTGGCCAGGATACGGGTGGGATCGGCGCCGCTGCGCTCTTCAAGAAGCACCCAATCCACGATGGCGTTGGGGCCGTTGGCGGAGAGAACACTGGCGTCCATCTGTTCACCGCCACCGAACAGAGCCTGTGTGAAGCCTGCTGCGGTATAGGGTTCGGTGAGTGGAAGCAGGCCGGTGCTCCGCAGGGCATCGCTCATGAGGCCGGTGCTTTCCGAGTAGGGGCCACCGAGGAAAGTGCGTGCGTTCACGGTCACTGGCGCACATACGGGGATCAACGAGCGACCGTCCAATCCCCACGCGGGATCATTGGCGATGCAGAGGTGGGCCAGCACAGTGGGCACAAGGTCGGCTTGACCCACGGTACCATTGAGGTCGGTGGTGATCAAGTCGCTCGCGGTATTGGTCCAGGTGGCCATGGTCGCCGAGGCGCCGGTGTAGTGTTGCGCGTTGGGTGCACCGGACACCTGGTTCGTCAACATACCACCGCTGCCCTCGTTCAACCGCCAATGCCCGATCAGGTTGGGCAGGTTCGGATGCGTCGCCACGAGGTCACGGCCGCTCCAGGCGGTGATGGTGTTGATCTCCAGCGCCGCATTCCAGATGCGCACATCGGACAAGTTGCCGGTGAGCGTACTGCCGTAGGTGGTGGTGCCATCCTGCCCGAAACACAGTTGCAATGCGGTATTCACGTTGCCGATGGCCGTCATGCTGGCACTGCGCAGGAGCAGCCCATCCTGGAAGATGCGCACCTCGCCATCGCGGTCACAGGTCACGGCTAAATGGTGCCATTGGCCATCGTTGATGGGTAGGCCGCTGAGGTCCACACGATCCACGCCATCGCCGATGTTGAATTTCCAAGTACCGCCGGAGGTGTTGGTGGTGAGCGCGAATCCCGCATTCACACCGCTGTTCCAGTTCTTGTTGCCCACGAACACCGGATCGCCGGTCCAAGTCAGGGGCATCTTCACGCGGCACTCGATGGTGAAGTCCTGGGCCGCACCGAACTGATAGGGGGTGGTGCTGGTCACGCGCGCATGTCGTCCGGCGGCGAGGCTGATGCTCGAAGCGATCGACAAGGTGTCGCGATCGGCGGTGCGCACGGCGGGTTCCACGGTCGCGCCGCTCACGATGGTGAAGATGCGCTGTTCAATGGCGGTGATGCCGCCGTGACCGCTAGGTCCGTTGCCACCGTGGTCGGTGGTGACGATGATGAGCCATTCTTCGTCGGCAGGACGTTGTTGCACCGCTTGAAGGACGGGGCCGACCTGCTGATCAACGACCGCGATGGCGGCCATGTACTCGGATGTGCTCGGACTGAACCCGAAACCATGGCCGGCATGGTCCACATCATCGAACTGTAGGAAGATCACATCCGCATCACCGGTCTGCAGCAGGGCCACAGCGGCGTCGGCTACAGCCTGGTCGGTAGCCACATTCACTTCCTGATCGGCTTGTGTGGTGATGATCGTGTTGATGGGCGCCCAATGCGAGATGCTGCGGAGGTCAAGCGAAGGGTCCACGCTCTTGAGCCGGGCGAAGAAGTGGGGCCAAGTGGCGAATTGGTTGTTGGTGAAACTGTTGTCCACCGCTTTGTGTTTCTGCTCCCACACACCGGTGAGCATGGTGCTCCAACCGGTGGCGCTCCAGGTGGGCGGGCGTGTGTTCCCTTCGAAGGAAGCGATGCCGCTGGAGGCTAGACCCTGCAGGTTGGGAGCGTTCGCCGCGAGCAAGGCATCACCGCGGCAACCATCGATACCGATGATGAGGACTTTGTGTTCCTGTCCGTGAACCTGACCGAACATCACGGAAATGACGAGCAGCGACCAGACTTTCATGCTCCGAAGTTCGGATGATCGCCGCACTCCGGGGCCTGTCAGCCGGTGAACATTCCCCAGTAGAACAGGGATCCTAAGAAGAGGCCCATGAGCGACAGCCAGGCCAGGCGAAAGACGGGGCGACGCCGGGAACTGCCACGATGCACCAGCGCAAGGCATGGAGCGAGCACGAGCAATACCCACGGAAGCAGCACGAGCCAGCCAGCCGCATCGTTCAGTCCGAAGTAGAACACACTTTCGTTGAACAGTAGGACACCAGCGAGGACGAGCACGATCATTGCGGATAAGCCGGTGATGAGCGCTGGCAGCCAGGCGAAGCGAATGTCCGCTGGTGGACGGATGATGGCCTTGACCAAACCGATGAGCGATACGAGGCCAGCGAGTACGGCGCATCCACCCAGCGCCACCAAGGCCCAGAAGAGCCACCGCTGGTGGAAAGGCGTTAGGTAGTGCTTCAATCGTTCATACTCCGGCCGTGTGCCGAAGAGTGAAGCCATCTCCAACGTGCGATCGCCTTTCGCCAGTTCTTCCTTCAGGTCGAAGGTGACGCGCTGGCTGAAGTCGTGGTAGAAGTACAGGTGTGCTTCGGCTTCTTGTGGATCGAAAAGCACGCTGAACAGGGTGCCTTCGCCCATTTTCGCACGGCACACAGTCATGGTGGAGAGCACGTTTTCAGCCTGTTCGAACGACGCGCCGTTCCCGCTCAGCAGCAGTTCACGGCCAGCCTGCAAACGCGGGATGGGGATCGTGGCGGGATCGCTGCACGTTCCCATGCGCCAATTGCCGATCGCATAGGCCGTATCATGGCCCATGATCATGGTATCGTTCTCCACGATGAGGTAGTCCCCATGGCGGTCGGCGAAGAAGAGCATGGACCGGGTAAGCCAGCTGAAGTCGTAGGTGCGCAACCTTGACGCCGCTTCCTGCACGGTGGCGCAGGTGCGCATCAGCATGGGCATGAGATCATCGAAATGCACCGGCTTCCGGCCCGGAACAGCTGTCGCCTGTTGGGGTTGGATGGTCAGCCCATCGAACACCAGTCCGGCCTCGTTCATGCCCAACTGCGGTCCTTGCTGACGCAGGGGATGGCCGTTGAAATGGTCGAAGTAGATGGCGCCATACTCACCAGGTCCCCCGTGCACGAAACGCACCTGCGCATTGATGCTCCACGCGTCCTCGTTGCAGCCGATGTAGGTGTGGCCGCCGCGCGAAACGGTGAAGGCCGTGCAAGCCAGCAAGTCCGCAGCGGGGACGAGCAAGGCGAGGAGATGGATCGTGGTGCGCACGAAGGTGGAATGCACCGATGGAGCGATCGTAACGGTCAATGGGTGAAGGAATGCTCCAACGTCAGGGTGCTGATCAGGACCAGAGCTGCACCAACGGCAAGCCAATACCACGGCAGACCTGCGGGTTTCGGCGTAGGAGTGGTGAAGGCCTTCCAGATGGATAAGACCTGATCCCGGTTCAGAAGGATGATGAAGGCGGTGAGCACCTGGTAGATGATGGCGGCGCGCAGTGCGCCTTCCAACACGTCGTACACGATGTCCTGGGCGATGACGTTCACCAATACGGTGGTCACCACCAGGCAACCGAGCAACACGGTACGACGGAATAGCAACAAGCCAGCTCCGAGCATCTCCACCACGCCAAGGAATTTCGCGTAACCCAACGAGTAGCCGTAGAAGGCCCACATGAGCTGTTGGCCCGTCAACGTGTTGGTGGCGGCGTCCACTCCGGAGGTGGGCGAGAACTGAACGGTCTTCGCGAACCCGTAGATGAAGAGGGAGAGGGCCACGTGCCAACGGAAGGCCAATTCAACGATGCGGAGGAGTCGTCCATGTTCCAACATGAGGGTGAACATAATGTGTTGCGTGCTGGCTTCGGCGGTCAATGTTCCGAGCGGTCGTTCCGTCATTTGGTAGGTACCGAACTTCGCAGGCGTGGAACAAGCTCCTTTCGTGCTTTCGGGTGGTGGTGCACGAGGTGTGGCGCACATCGGGGTGCTTCGTGCCTGTGCTGAAGCGGGGATCATACCCTCGGCGATCAGTGCTACGAGTGCGGGGGCATTGGTCGGTGCGTTCATCGCCGCAGGCTTCACGCCGGAGGAGTTGGAACGGCTGTTGCGCGAAGAGTGGCGATTGCACCTCACACGTTGGCGCGTGCTGCGTGGTGAGCGGCTCACCCAGCGGCGGATCGGAGAATTCCTTCAGGCCAACCTTCCGGTGCAGAACTTCGAGGACCTTCGGATCCCCCTGTTCGTCACCGCGACGGATATGGCGCGTGGTGGTCAGCGCATCTTCCATCAGGGGCCGCTGATCCCGGCGTTGCTGGCTTCCAGTGCGGTGCCATTGGTGTTCCCCTCGGTGGAGATCGATGGCCTTCCCTATGTCGATGGAGGGCTCAGTAACAACCTGCCCATCGAGCCTTTTGAAGAGCGACGGCGTGAAGTGATCGCCGTGTATGTGAACCCGCTGCCCCCTTACACGGCGCGCCGCACCTGGCGAGGCACCATGGACCGCGTGTTCCACCTCAGCTTCCGGGAGCTGGTGTCGCGTTCGGCGAAGGGTTGTCGTCTGTACATCGAGCCACCCGAGCTGGCGCGGTACGGCATGTTCGACCTGCGGCATGTGGGCCAGATCATCCACACCGGCTATGCCCATGCCCAGCAGGTACTCCAACGCCTTTAGGTGGGTAGGGTCGAACCGCAGTTGATCCCTGTGCACGGCGCACGGAATGGACCGGAACACCGCTGATCACTTATCCTCGCCTGAAGAATATTCAGTCGGAATGTCCAGATCTTCGTCCGTCGTTCGTCAAGGTGAATGAGAACCAACACGAACGTCCGTCGGATGGCGGGCAAAAAACAACCAACCATGAGCAAGTACATGTTCCTTTTCCGTGGCGGCGAACCAGGTGTCGATCCCATGACCGATCCTGCTGGCTTCGGCACCTACATGATGTCCTGGAAGACCTGGATGGAGAACCTCGCCAAGTCCGGCAAATACCTGGGCGGTGATCCACTGGAAGCCACCGGAAGAACGGTGACCGGCAAGGCGATGAAGGTGACCGATGGCCCATTCGTCGAGAGCAAGGAGATCGTTGGTGGATATGTGATCGTGGAGGCGGCTTCCATCGAAGAAGCGGTGAAGCTGAGCGAAGGCTGTCCCATTTACACCCACGATGGGGTGGTGGAGATCCGTCCCGTGCAGCATGTGGACTTTTGAGCGATAGCCAGCACATCGGAGCGTTGACCGACCGTCTTTTCCGCCACGAGGCGGGAAGGATGGTCGGCGCGCTCACGCGCTTGTTCGGCACGCAACACCTGGAATTGGCCGAGGATGTGGTAGGGGACACGTTGTTGAAGGCCATGCGCGATTGGCCGTTGAACGGTGTGCCGGAGAACCCGGCCGCATGGCTGCATCGCGTCGCGAAGAACCTGGCCATCGACCAGCTGCGGCGGCGTTCGCGAGGGTTGGAGCTGCTGAAAGAGAACGCAGCCTTACTGCAGAGCGAATGGACGCTGAGCAGTACGGTGAACGAAGCGTTCTCAGGTCCAGTGATCGCCGATGATGCATTACGTATGCTCTTCGCCTGCTGTCATCCCACGATACCAACCGAACAGCAAGTCGCGCTGGCCCTTCGCACCGTTTGCGGTTTCAGCGTGCCGGAGATCGCGCGGGCCTTCGTCACGAACGAGGAGACGATCAACAAACGGCTGTACCGCGCTCGTGAAGCCTTTCGCGCCATCGGGCGGGTGGAGCTACCTACGGAACGTGAGTTGCCGGTGCGCCTGAAGCCCGTGCTGGCTATCATCTACCTGCTCTTCAACGAAGGCTACAACAGCACAGCGCACACCGACCACATCCGCGAAGACCTCATCGAGGAGGCCTTGCGCCTGTGCGACATGCTGAACCGCAACGCTCACACGGAGCAGCCCGTGACGCACGCGCTGATGGCGCTGATGCTCTTCCATGCGGCGCGCAGTGAAGCACGTGTGGATGGGAATGGTGCCATCGTTCTTCTACAAGACCAGGATCGAATGCGCTGGGACCGTTCGTTGATCGCACTGGCCGAAAAGCACTTGAGCATGGCGGCAGCGGGCACGGAGCTCAGCACCTACCATGTGGAGGCTGCTATCGCATCGGTGCATGCACAGGCTCCCACCTTCGCCGATACCGACTGGTCCCGCATCGTCAGTTTCTACGATAGCCTGCTGGCGCTCACACCCAATGCTATCGTGCGACTGAACCGGGCCATCGCTGTTGGACGGTCGAATGGAGCGGAGGCAGGTCTGAAGGCGATCGACCTCATCGAAGGGCTCGAGAAACACTATCTCTACCACGCCGCGCGCGGTGACCTGTTACGCGAGTTGGGTCGTGATGAAGCTGCCCGCAAAGCGTACGGCAGCGCGCTGAAGCTGGTGCGTTCGCCGGTGGAGCGGGAATTGCTGGAGCGGAAGCGGGGAGGGTTGGAGGGGTGAAAGTTCCGCGTCAGCGGCAGATGCACCTTCGGTGTACCGCCGGGTTGAACACGTGCTACTGCGGCCCAGGTCGTAAGGAACAGGGACATCGCGCTTGGAACGAAGAGCCGTGCTTCGCAGATGTTCAGTGCACCTCCACGAGCACCCGGAAGCCTATCTCCGGTGAGGGAGCGGTCGATGGCATCACACTTTCGTTGCGGATGTCGTGGCCAGTGCTGCGCCAGCTGCCTCCGGCCGCCAGGTCACCAGTGGCCAGCATCTCGGCCACATTGCCGTTCATGTTGTAGAGGCCATAACGGTTGGGGAAATAGGAGTCCACTGGAGCAGTGATCATAGCCTGGTCAGCCACGTTCGCCACGCCACCGCGGGAGCCATCAGGGCCATCCAACACCTCCGTCTTCCCGGTGGCCGCGTCGCGATGGATGTTCTCGTCACCTACCGGACGGAAGTTGGCCAACGCACAGCCTTTGGAGTTCCGCAGAAAAGGCCCACCCCAAGCGTATCGGGCGTCCGAAATGCCACCGTTGGCCGCGTACCTCCATTCGTGTTGGTCTGGCAGACGCACGACAAAGCGTGCGCCGGAGCCTGCTTCCTTGTTCAGTCGTTCCTGCAACCATTGGCAGTAGGCCGATGCTCCGGCGTGGCTCACGTTGACCACGGGGTAATTCGCGAAGGCCGGATGTCCATGATAGTGGTTCGCATAGGGTTCGATGCTGATGCCGACCTCAGACCATCGTTCGGTGTTCGGCCTCGCGCTTTCCATCAATTCCGTTCGGCCGCTCGCGCGCAGGTCTTCCAGGAACGTCATGTACTCAGCGTTGCTCACCTCGGTCGTCGAAAGCAAGAAGCCTGGGACCTCCATCTTTCCGGCAGCCGTCACCAGCACACCAGCCGGGATGCTCGCGAACTTGTCCCGGAAGGTCTTGGGTAGTTCTGCGGTAGCGGGTTTGTTGCCGTTGAAAGCCAGCAGGGGAAGGACGGCGAGCATAAAGCTGATCCGGATGGACTTGGCCATGGTGTTGGGTTTGGTGGTGGGTATACAACGGGGTTAACGGCGAAATCGTACGTGTGCAGGCCCGTGAGGCGAAGTGGCCATCGATGCCCGACCGATATCTTCGCGCCTATGTCGACCACCTTCGTCCAAGCCGCCCCCTACGTCCCCAAGAACAAGATCCGTGTGGTCACCGCAGCGTCCCTCTTTGATGGGCATGACGCCGCCATCAACATCATGCGGCGGATCATCCAGAGCACCGGCGCCGAGGTGATCCACCTGGGGCACGACCGCAGCGTGGAGGACGTGGTGAACACCGCGATCCAGGAGGATGCCCACGCCATCGCCATGACCAGCTACCAGGGCGGGCACACCGAGTACTTCAAGTACATGTTCGACCTGCTGAAGGAGAAGGGCGCGGGTCATATCAAGATCTTCGGCGGCGGCGGCGGCACCATCCTGCCCAGCGAGATCGAGGAGCTGCACGCCTACGGCATCACGCGCATCTACCACCCGGATGACGGCCGGGCCATGGGCCTGCAGGGCATGATCAACGACCTGCTGGAGAAGAGCGACTACGACCTGAGCGACAAGGTGAACGGCGAGGCCAAGAAGCTGACGCCGCAGAACTGGCCGGCCATCGCCAAGCTGATCAGCACGGCCGAGAACCACCCCGGGGTGTTCGCCAAGATCGCCGACGAGATCCACAAGAAGGCCGAGGCGAGCAAGGCCCCGGTGCTGGGCATCACGGGCACAGGCGGCGCGGGCAAGAGCAGCATGGTGGACGAGCTCATCCGCCGCTTCATCCTGGACCAGCCCACCAAGACCATCGGCGTGATCAGCGTGGACCCGAGCAAACGCAAGACAGGCGGTGCGCTGCTGGGCGACCGCATCCGCATGAACAGCATCCGCGGCGAGCGCGTGTACATGCGCAGCCTCGCCACGCGCCAGAGCAACCTGGCCCTGAGCAAGCACGTGAAGGAGGCCGTGAGCGTGCTGAAAGCCGCCGGCTTCGACCTGATCATCCTGGAGACGAGCGGCATCGGCCAGAGCGATACCGAGATCCTGGACCACAGCGACGTGAGCCTCTACATCATGACGCCGGAGTTCGGCGCGGCCACGCAACTGGAGAAGATCGACATGCTCGACTTCGCCGACGTGGTGGCCATCAACAAGTTCGACAAGCGCGGCGCCCTCGACGCCCTGCGCGACGTGAAGAAGCAGTACAAGCGCAACCACCAGCTGTGGGACGCCGACGATGACACGCTCCCCGTGGTGGGCACCATCGCCAGCCAGTTCAACGACCCCGGCACCAACACGCTCTACGCGCGCTTGATGGCCAAGATCGCCGAGAAGACCGGCGTGGACTTCAAGAGCACCTTCGCCGCGCATGACGAGATGAGCGAGAAGGTGTGGATCATCCCCCCCGCCAAGAGCCGCTACCTGAGCGAGATCAGCGAGAACAACCGGCGGTA
>JAEUTB010000182.1 GCA_016787995.1 Flavobacteriales bacterium
GCTCTTTTGGAAGGTCGAATTTCATGACGTTAGGGATTGGAAGGTGAACGGGAAGGTTCGTGCTCAGTTCTCGTCGTCCTTGAGGATCTCGGACGCGCTGTTGATGATGTTGCTGAAGAAGCCGCTCAACGGCCCTTTGGAATGTCCTTTCACCGCCACTTTGGCGGCGCGCTCGTTGGCCACCTCGAAGTGTTTGGGGCGACGGCGCTCGAGGTAGTCGAAGCCTTTCATCACCAGACCCACGCCTGTGGCATAGAGCGGACTGGTCACGGCCTCCACGTTACTCTTGGCCAGGTGCTCGTTGGGGTAGCCGATACGGGTGCTCATGCCGGTCATCACCTCCACGAGGTGTTTCAGGTGCTTCAGCTGTGCGCCACCACCGGTGAGCACGATGCCTGCGATGAGCTGCTTCTCGATGCCGCTGTTCTTGATCTCGAAGTAGACATGCTCCAGGATCTCCTCCATGCGGCTCTGGATGATCTCGGCCAGCGTACGCAGGCTGATCTCTTTCGGCTCACGGCCGCGCAGGCCGGGGATGCAGACCACCTCGTTCTCCTTGTTCTCGGAAGCCAGGGCACTGCCGAATTTGGTCTTGAGCAGTTCGGCCTGGTCGCGCATGATACCGCAACCCTGACGGATATCCTCCGTGACCACGTTGCCGCCGAAAGGGATCACAGCGGTGTGGCGGATGATGTTATCGAAGAAGATGGCGATGTCGGTGGTGCCGCCGCCGATGTCCACGAGCACCACACCGGCTTCCTTCTCTTCAGCGCTCAGCACGGCATCGGCGCTGGCCAATGGCTCCAGGATGAGCTCGGTGACATTGAGACCCGCGCGATGCACGCACTTATTGATGTTGCGCGCCGCGGTCACCTGGCCACTGATGATGTGGAAATTGGCCTCCATGCGGATGCCGCTCATCCCGATCGGATCGCGGATGCCCTGCTCGTTGTCCACGATGTACTCCTGAGGCAGCACGTGGATGATCTCCTCACCCGGCGGCATCACAAGGCGGTACGTCTCGTCGATCAGCATGTCGATATCCACCTGTGTGATCTCCTCCTCGAGGCTCTCACGCATCTTCATACCGCGATGCTGCATGCTGCGGATATGCTGTCCGGCGATACCGACGTTCACCGTGCCGATGTCAACCCCGGCATTGTCGCCCGCTTCGCGCACCGCGGCCTTGATGCTCTCCACCGTCTTCTGGATGTTGGCCACCACGCCACGGCTCACGCCGTCGCTCTTGGCTTTGCCCATGCCGAGGATCTCGATCTTCCCCTGCTCGTTCTTGCGCCCGACGATGCAGGCGATCTTCGTCGTTCCGATATCGAGCCCGGCGACGATGTCTTGGTTATGGTCCATGGTGTTGGTGGAGTGTTACAGCGTTGTTCGTTTGGTGCACACGACCTGGTCTGCGAAGCGAAGATCGATCCGCGCATAGCGGCGCCAGTCGGCCTTGGGTATTCCTTTTTCGTAGAAGATGCGGAGCTTCTCGAAGCGTTCCGCGAGGGCACTTCCGTCACCGATCAGGACGCGTTGCACGCCCACACGCGGGATCAACTCGAACTCGCCCTCAGTGGTGACCACCACCTGATCGATCAACGCGCTCCAGAGGGGATCGGCGGTGATGAAGGCGGCCAGTCGGTGGATGTCATCGGACAGGAACCGTTGCTTAAGGCTGTCCGAGGCGTACACGGAATAAACCCCATTGACCGCACCGGGCTCATTCAGCTGACCCGTGACGACCAGTACCCGAGCGGTGTAGTTGCTGCTCGTGGGCATCGTCCAACCTTCCTTGTCGATGTAGAAGCTGTTGCCATCCTGGTTGAAGACCCGGACGATGGGCATGCGTTGTTGCACACGGGCGTGCAGTTTGCCATCCATGGTGTGGTACACCTCGGCCTTCGCTACGCAGGGGATGCTCTTCAGGCGCTCCTCGATACCGGTGATGTCGACATCGGCGGTCGGCGAACCCATCACGGCGATGCCCTGGTCTAGGATCTCCCGGCGGACCGATGCCTCGTCGATGAAATGAACCCCCTCCGCTCCCTCCACGGTCACGTGCAAGTCGTTGATGGGCGCACGATCGGCGGTGCGTTCCACGAAGCCCAGCGCCACGATCACACCGATCACGGCCAGGGCGATACCCAATGGGCGCAGGATGCGTTTCAACTTGTTCATGGTCGGTAGCGTTCGTTCAAGAGTCGTTCGATCTGCGGCACGAGACGGTCGATGTCACCGGCTCCGAGGGTGACCACCACTTCCACTGGCCGTTGCTGGAATTCCTTGAGGAGTTCTTCCTTGCTCACACAAGCCTTCGCATCCAGGGGGACCTTCGTCAGCAGCCACTCTGAGGTGATGCCCGCGATGGGCTCTTCGCGCGCCGGGTAGATATCGAGCAACAGCAGTTCATCCAACGCAGCGAGGCTCTTCCCGAAATCGTCCGCGAGGTCGCGTGTGCGAGTGAAGAGGTGGGGCTGGAAAATGCCGGTGATCCGCTTGCCAGGATACATCTCGCGCACGCTGGCGATGCACGCATCGAGCTCTTTCGGATGATGCGCGTAGTCGTCGATGAACACCACCCGTGGCCCTGCGATGCGCGTCTCGAACCGACGGGATACGCCGCGGAAGGAAGCCAGTCCGGCGCGCAGCAGCTCCGGTGTCACCCCAAGGCGTAGTGCCACGGTGCTGGCCGCGATGGCATTCTCCACGTTGTGCCTTCCGGGCATGCCCAGTCGAAGCCCTACCAGTGCGTGACCTTCGGCATGTAGGTCGAACTCATACGCGCCGTTGACCACGCGCAGGTTCTCCGCACGGGGCACACCGTTGCTGCCGAGCGCGTACGTGGTGACCTGCGCGCGCTCCTTGAAATGGTCAGCGATTCGCTCGTGTACCAGCACAGGACCATCGCAAAGGATGGCGAACTGGGTGTACGCATCGAACATGGCCTCAGGCGTGCCGTAGATATCCAGGTGATCGGGATCCATCGCGGTGATCACCGATTCGCTGGGGCAGAGCTTGAGGAAGCTGCGATCATACTCATCGGCTTCCACCACGTTCACCACCGCATCATCGTTCAGGAGCACATTGGTGCCATAGTTGGCGGCGATGCCACCGAGGAAAGCGTTGCAACGCACCTTTCCCACGGTGAGCAAGTGAGCGATCATGGTGCTCACGGTCGTTTTTCCGTGGGTGCCGGCCACGGCCACGGTGCGCTTATCCTCGGTCACCATACCCAGGACATCGGCACGCTTCAGGATCCGTGCTCCACGCTCTTCCCAGTACTTCAACAGCGGACTGCTCACGGGCACTGCGGGTGTGCGCACCACCATCACCTCGGCGGGCGGCGCTTCGCGGAACTCGGCCGGGATCATGCGGGGATCCTCGTTGAACTGCACATCGATCCCCTCGCTCTGCAACTGGTTGGTCAGCTCGCTCGGTGTGCGGTCATAGCCGGCCACCTCGGCACTGCGGCGGCGGAAGTACCGCGCAAGGCCGCTCATGCCGATGCCACCGACACCGATGAAGTAGAGCTTATTCCCTTTGAGCGAGTTCATGCGTTCATGGCCGTTGCTTTCTGCGCGGGCATTTTTTTCGCGAGTCGTATCACCTCTGCCGCGATCATCTCTGCGGCGTTGAGCGTTCCAAGTCCAGCGATCGCGGTATGGAGGCCATCGAGCGCTTCCTTATCGTTGATCAAGCGAAGTACCGTCTTGCCCAATTCCGCCGCGGCATCGACGTCCTTCACGAGAACAGCAGCACCGCGATCGGTCAATGCCCGAGCGTTGTGTGTTTGATGATCCTCTGCCGCAGTAGGCAGCGGAACGAGGATCGCCGGCTTCTGCACCAGGCACAGCTCGCTCACGCTGATGGCACCTGCGCGCGACACCACCAGATCGGCCACGGCATAGGCGTAGTCCATCTTGCCGACGAACTCATGCACCTTGCAGTCGCTGTAGTTCAACTTGGCGACGGCTTCCTGGGCTTGCTTCAGGTATGGTGTACCCGTTTGCCAGATCACTTGGATACCAGCAGCCTGAAGATCCATCAGCGCGGCTTCGATGCCTCGATTCACCCCGCGCGCACCAAGGCTGCCACCGGTCACGAAGAGGATCGGCCTGCCCGCTTGCAATCCGAAATGCTCCAGCCCACGTGGATGTTTGCCAGCGAGGCGCACCACTTCCTGGCGCACCGGATTGCCGGTCAGCAGGAGTTTTTCCTTCGGGAAGAACTTCTCCATGCCCGCATAAGCCACGCAGATGCGGTCAACCCGTTTGGCGAGGTAGATGTTGGTCTTTCCGGGGAAGCTGTTCTGCTCCTGGATAAGCGTAGGTACGTTCATCCGCTGCGCAGCAGCCAACAAGGGCCCACTGGCATAACCACCCACGCCCACGGCCACATGGGGTTTGAAGGTGCGCACGAGCATGCGTGCCTTCATCATGCTGCGCAGCAGGCGCCAGGGAAGTGCGAGGTTCTTCACGATGGAGCCGCGTTGGAACCCGCGGATGGGAAGTCCTTCTATCGCATAACCAGCGGCAGGCACCTTTTCCATCTCCATCTTGCCTTCCGCCCCAACGAACAGGAATTGGGCATCACGCTCCAGCTCACGCACCGCGTTGGCGACGGCGATAGCCGGAAAGATGTGACCGCCGGTGCCACCACCGGAGATCATCACCCGAAGGGCGCGATCACGCGAGTGCTGTTCGTGGGCGTTTGACATCGGTTGATGAAACAGCGGGTTGTTCTTCGGCACCACGGCTCACACTGAGCATGATGCCGATGGCGAGACAGGTGAACCAGACACTGGTGCCACCCATGCTTACCAGAGGCAGTGGCTGACCAGTAACAGGAACGAGGTTGACGGCAACGGCCATGTTGATCATCGCCTGCATCACCAGCATAAGCCCAAGGCCGATCGCGGCGAGCGCGCCGAAGGGTTTCGTACAGGTGGAGGCGATGCGCACAGCCCGGAAGAGCAGGATCAGGTACAGCAGCAGCAGACCAAGTCCACCGAGGATGCTGCCATACTCTTCGATGATGAAAGCATAGATCATATCCGAGTACGGATGCGGCAGGAAATTCCGGGAGGTACCGCTGCCGGGACCGTTCGGAAGGAAACCACCCGAAGCGATGGCGATCTTGGCATGCTCCACTTGGTAGTTGGCGTCGTGGTCCTCCACACCGAAGGATTCGATGCGTCCCACCCACGTGTCCAGGCGTGGCAATAGTCCAGGGGTGGTCTTGGCCAAAACGAGGAGTAGTGCGAACATGCCCACCGCAGCACCGACGATGACGGCCATGTGCTTCAGCGGCACTTGACCGATGAACATGATAATCATGCACACGGCGAAAAGCACAGCCGCCGTGGAGAAGTTCGCAGGGAGAATAAGACCGCAGATCGCACCGACCGGCACCATCAGCTTGATCAGCACATCGCGCAGGGTCCACTCCTCACCTTGGTTCTTACCGAGCACGCGAGCCAGGTAAACGATGAGCACCACCTTGGCCGGATCGCTCGTTTGGAAGCTCTGGTTGATGATGGGGATGGTGATCCAACGGCTCGCATCGTTGATGTTCGATCCAAGCAATAGGGTGAGGAGCAGAAGCACCGCCATCACGCCGATCAATAATTGTGACAGGCGTGAGTATATGGTGAACTGCTGTTTCGATACGTAGTACATGATCACACCTCCTGTGACCAGCATGATGCCGTGCTTCATCAGGAAGTGCATGGTGCTACCCCCTTCGCGCTTGAACGCGAGGGAGCTGATGGAGCTATACACCGCGAGCAGGCTGATCAGTCCCAGGAACAGGACCGTCATCCAGATCACGCGATCGCCCTTCAGCTTTTGGAACACCGTGTTCATGATCGTTCTTCTTAGAGATCCTTCACCGCACGCTTGAACTCCGCGCCACGTTCTTCGTAGTTGGCGAAACCGTTGCCGCTCGGGCAGGCCGGGCTGAAGAGCACGGACTCACCCGGGCGTACGAGCTCGTTCGCGAGGAACACGGCCGTGCGCAATTCATCGGTCACATACAGGTGCTCCACCGGCGACATGCCATCCTGCTCCACCCCATCCACGGCACGGCCGAAAAGGACGAGCGCGCTCACCTTCTCCTTCAACAGGTCCTGCACGTAGCCTTCATCCATTTCGCTGCTGAGATCACCCAGGATCCACACCACTTTGCCGGGCATCTGTGCGAGCGATTCCAAGGTGGCATCGAGGAATGTCGCCTTGGAATCGTTGATGAAGGGGATGCCCTTCACCACAGCCACCTGTTCCAACCGATGTGGACCAGGGCCTTGCGTAGCGAGCGCAGCCTTGCGGGCTTCCACCAACTGACCACCGGCCAGTCGCAACGAAGGGGTTTGCTTGTTCTCTTCCATGGGTCACGGGTTGAGCGGTCAGAGGCCCTTCACCGCCGCCTTGAATTTGCGGCCGCGTTCTTCGTAGTTCTCGAACAGATCGAAGCTGGCGCAGGCCGGGCTCAGCAACACCACATCACCCGCTTCCGCGATGCTGTTCGCCGTGATCACGGCCTCCTCCGCGCTGGCGGTATCCATGATCGTGGGCACCACACCTTCGAATGCCTTGTGGATCTTGGCGTTGTCGGTACCCAGGCATACGATCGCTTTCACCTTCTGCTTCACAAGGGGAAGCAGTGATGCGTAGTCATTACCCTTATCCACGCCACCAGCCACCCAGATCACCGGCTTGTCCATGCTCTCCAACGCATACCACGCGGAGTTCACGTTAGTGGCCTTGGAATCGTTGATGAACTCGATGCCATGCACCAGGGCCACGTGTTCGAGCCGGTGTTCCACGTTCTGGAAATCGCTCAGGCTCTCGCGCACCACCTCCTTGCGGATCTCGAGCACGCGCGCTGCGATGCCGGCCGCCATGGAATTGTACACGTTGTGTTTCCCTTTCAGGGCGAGTTCGATGATGGACATGTTGAAGGTGGATCGGTTCGTAGTGATGTGGATCTGGTCGTCTTGCAGGAATGCGCCGCGTTCGACGCTGTGTTGTATGGAGAAGGGCCAGCGCTGGGCCTTCACGGAATGCTGTTGGAGCCACGCGTTCGACTCGGGGTCGTCGGCACAATGGATGAAATGGTCCTCCTCACGCTGGTTCATGGCGATGCGGAACTTGCTCGCCACGTAATTCTCCATGCGGTATTGGTACCGATCCAGGTGGTCAGGTGTGATGTTGAGCAGCACCGCGATATCCGGACGGAAGGCCTTGATCCCGTCGAGCTGGAAGCTGCTCAGCTCGAGCACGTAGTAGGCATTATCCCCATTGGCGATGAGCCCTGCGAAGCTGGTGCCCACGTTACCGCCCACGGCCACATCGAGCCCAGCCTTCTTCAAGATGTGGTGTGTGAGCAGGGTGGTCGTCGTCTTGCCGTTGCTGCCGGTGATGGCGACGATGCGGCCGTTGCAGTAGCGGAAAGCGAACTCGATCTCGCTGATGACCGGAATACGCTGCGCCACCGCGGCCTTCACGAGCGAGGCGGTATCCGGGATGCCCGGGCTCTTGACGATCTCGTCGGCGCTGAGGATGCGGTCCGCACTATGACCACCTTCCTCGAAAGCGATGCCATGCTTCTTCAACTCCTCGCGGTAGGCCGGCTTGATGGCGCCCATGTCGCTCACGAACACATCGAGCCCGCGCTGCTGCGCCAACCGCGCCGCACCGACACCGCTCTCCTGTGCACCGAGGACCACGAGCTTCTTCATCGCAGTTTCAGGGTTACGATGGACAGTACGGCGAGCATGATGCCCACGATCCAGAAGCGGCTCACGATCTTGCTCTCATGGATGCCCTTCTTCTGGTAGTGATGGTGCAGCGGTGACATCAGCAGGATCCTGCGCCCTTCACCGTACTTCTTCTTCGTGTACTTGAAGTAGGAGACCTGTGCCACCACGCTGAGGTTCTCCACGAGGAAGATGCCGCAGAGGATGGGGATCAGCAGTTCCTTGCGCACCAGGATCGCGAGCGTGGCGATGATGCCACCGAGCGCAAGACTTCCGGTATCGCCCATGAACACTTGCGCGGGATAGGCGTTGTACCAGAGGAAGCCGATGCAAGCACCGAGCAATGCACCGATGAACACGGCGAGCTCACCGCTGCCGGGGATGTACATGATGTCCAGGTACTGGGCGAAAATGACGTTGCCGCTCACATACGCCAGGATGCCCAGCGCGAGCACCATGATGGCCGATGTGCCCGTAGCGAGACCATCCACCCCATCGGTGATGTTGGCTCCGTTGCTGACGGCCGTGATGATGAAGATGACGATGAGGATGTACACGATCCACGTGTACTGGCGGGCACTGCGACCGAAGAGGCCCAGTATGGAGGAGTAGTTGAACTCATTGTCCTTCACGAAGGGGATCGTGGTGTTGGGCGACTTGCGGTTCAACATGTAGTGGACGGTACCATCCTCCTCGGTGATGGTATGCAGCTCGGACGGATCGAGCTGATCAGCGAGCACCTGCGGTATCTCCACACGGGTGCGGATCTCGGGATGGAAATAGACCGTAGCACCGATGATGATGCCGACACCCACCTGCCCGACGATCTTGAATTTGCCGGCCAGGCCGCGCTTGTCCTTCTTGAAGACCTTGATGTAGTCATCGATGAAGCCGATGGTGCCGAGCCACACCGTACTGACCAGCAACAGGATGATGTAGATGTTGTTGAGCTTGGCGAAGAGTAATGTGGGAATGATCGTCGCGGAGAGGATGATCAGGCCACCCATGGTGGGGGTGCCCTGCTTCTGCAGCTGGCCTTCCAGTCCGAGGTCGCGCACGGTCTCGCCCACCTGCATGCGACGGAGCAGGTTGATGATGCCCTTGCCCCACCACAGGGAGATCAACAGCGACACGAACACGGCCATCGCCGCACGGAACGAGATGAAGGTGAAGAGGCCTGATCCAGGGACATCAGCGCCGAGCCAATCGAAGAGGTGGTACAGCATTACTTGTGGAGGAGCTCAAGCGTTTCCTGCAACACCGCTACGTCATCGAAGGGATGTTTCACCCCATTGATCTCCTGGTAGGTCTCGTGGCCCTTGCCGGCGAGCAGGACCACATCACCAGGCCTGGCCATGCCCACCGCTTGGCGGATCGCCTCGCGCCGATCGGCGTTCACCCATACGCGGGACTGATCGGTCACCTGCACACCGGTGCGCATCTCGTTGAGGATGGTCATGGGATCCTCCGAGCGTGGGTTATCGCTGGTGAGCACCACATGACTGCTCAGTTCCGTCGCGATCCGCGCCATCACCGGACGTTTGGTGCGATCACGGTCCCCACCACAGCCCACCACGGTGATCACCTGCTCATTGTCGCTGCAGACCTCGTTGATCGTGGCGAGCACGTTCTTCAAGGCATCGGGCGTATGGGCGTAGTCCACGATCCCCACGATGCCGCTGGTGCTGCGTACGATCTGGAACCGACCCCGTGGCGGTTGCAGATCGCTCAGTGCGGTGAGTACGTTCATGGCCGGCTCGTTGAGTAGCGTGGCCACGGTATAGACAGCCAGTAGGTTGCTGGCATTGAACTCACCGATCAGACGCGAATACATGTCATGCCCATCGATGTTCAGGTGAAGACCGGTGAGCTGGTTCTCGATGATGCGGGCCTTGTGATCGGCCATGGTCTTCACCGCGAAGGAGTGCTTGGTCGCCTTGGTGTTCTGCAGCATCACAGCACTGTTAGCATCATCGGCGTTCACCAGGGCGAAGGCGGAAGCCGGCAGCTGGTCGAAGAAGCGCTTCTTGGCCTTGATGTATTCCGCGAACGTGCCGTGGTAGTCGAGGTGGTCGTGCGTGATGTTCATGAACACCGCGCCCACGAACTGAAGCCCTGCTATACGCTCCTGCACCACGCTGTGGCTGCTCACCTCCATGAAGCAGTGCGTCACCTTCTCGGTCACCATTTCGGCGAGGATCTCGTTCAGACTGACCGCATCAGGCGTGGTGTGCGTGCTGGGTATGGTGCGCTGTCCGATGCGGATCTCCACGGTGCTGATCAATCCGCATTTGTACCCGAGTGATCGGAACAAGCGGAAGAGCAACGTGGCCGTGCTCGTTTTCCCATTGGTGCCGGTGATGCCCACCAACTTCAGCTTCTTGGAAGGATGCTCGTGGAAGTTGGCCGCGAGCACGCCGAGCGCGACTGCTGCATCCTCCACGCGCACGTAGGTCACGCCATCCTTCAACTCCGCGGGTAGCTCCTCGCAGATGATGGCACTCGCGCCGCTTTCGATGGCCTTGGCGATGAAACTGTGACCATCCACCTGCGTTCCGCGTGTGGCCACGAACGCCGTGAAGGCGACCACCTTGCGACTGTCGAACGCGATGGATTCGATCGCCGTGTTCGTGGAACCAACGACCTGCTCGATGCGCACCCGGTACAATATGTCCTTCAGCAGCTTCATGTCAGTTCGATCACGATGGTCGATCCCTGGAAGGCTTTCGATCCCGGTTGGAGCGATTGCCGTTTCACCATGCCATTGCCTTGCACTTTCACACGCAGCCCCCGATTCTCGAGGATGTAGAGGGCGTCGCGCAGGCCCATGCCCAACACGTTCGGAACACGGTCCATGGCATCGGCTGGTATCCCACGAGCTTTGAGCACCACTGCCGTATCACCGGCAAGAGTGGTGGCCCACTCACCTTCCCCCTCATAGGTCACCGGCACCTTGAGGCGTTCCAACGCGAGCCGCAGATCACCACTGTGACCGCTCAGGCTCACCGGTGTGCGTGGGCCGGTGGTCATGGCGAGTGCGGTACCCTGTTGCAGTTCCAGGCGATTGCTGTAGATCTTGTCGGCGATCTCCTTGAAGACCGGACCGGCCACCACGTTGCCGTAGATGCCGCTCATCGTGGGGCCGTTCACCAGCACGATGCAGCTGTACTTCGGTGCGTCCGCCGGGAAATAGCCCACGAACGAAGCCTGGTACAAGAGGTCGTTGTAGTTCCCGTTCCGGGCGATACGTGCCGTACCGGTCTTACCCGCGATGGCGAAGTGGGCTGCGCGCAGGTTCATGGCCGTACCGGTATCCACGACACTGCGCAGCAGGTCATGCACCAGCGTCAACGTGGCATCGGAACAGATCTTCTCATCCAACACCTTCGGCTCGAACTTCTGCACCGTCTTCCCGTTGCGCGATACGCGGTCCACGAATTGCGGCTGCATCATCCGTCCATTGTTGGCCACGGCGTTGTAGAACGTGAGGGTCTGGAGCGGAGTGACCATCACTTCGTAACCGATGCTCATCCATGGCATGCTCACACCGCTCCATCCTTTCTCCCCTGGTCCACGCAGGGTCGGGGTGGCTTCACCGGGAATGGCCACGCCGGTGGGTTCGTGCAGATGCAGGCGCTTCAATCCTTCTATGAAACGCTTCGGCTCCTTCTGATAGGCTTTGTGCACGGCCAGACTGATGCCGGTGTTCAAGGAGAGCTCGAACGATCGGCGCACGGTCATCTTATCATAGAGGTCCTCGTGCGAATCGCGCATGATGCGATCGCGGAAGCGCACACGGCCACGATTGGTATCCACCGTATCCGTAGGCTTGATGGTCCCATCCTCGAAACCCACCATCAACGATGCGAGCTTGAACGTCGACCCCGGTTCAGTGGCGTGCGCCACGGCATAGTTCAGGTCCTCCACATACGTACTGTCGTTGCGGCGCGTGAGGTTGCTGATGGCTTTGATGTAGCCGGTCTCCACCTCCATCACCACAACGGTCCCGTATTGAGCGCCATGCTTCATGAGCTGCCGCTCCAACGCCGCATCGGCCACGTCCTGCAGGTTGATGTCGATAGTGGTATGGATGTCACTACCCGGCACGGGATCCACGCCATCGCCATCGTCCACCGGCATCCACACACCTCCGGTGAGGCGACGCTCCAAGCGACGGCCGGTCACGCCTTTGAGCCACTTGTCGTATCCACCTTCCAGCCCGAGGGTGGTACTGTCGCGAAGCACATAGCCCACGCTACGCGAAGCGAGGCGACCGAACGGATGCATGCGCACGGTACGCTTCTCGGTCACGAGCCCACCTTTGTACTTACCGAGCCGGAAAAGCGGAAAGGTCCGCAGTGCTTGCACCTGCGTGTGGTCCGCGCGTCGTTTGATCAGGTGGTAGCGTTCCTTGCGGTGGCGCGCGTCGGTGAGGTCACGCTTGTACTCAGCAGCCGTACGATCACCGAACAGGTCAGCAAGGCGGATGCTCAGGGAGTCGATGTGCGTCCGGAACAGCTCATCGGTAAGGCCGTTCGCCATCATGTCCATGCGCACGTCGTACTCCGGCACGCTGGTGGCGAGCAGCCGTCCATCTTCACTGTAGATGTGGCCGCGGTCGGGCTGCACGGTGCGGTACGTGGTGCTCACCGTCTCCGCCTTGGCCAGCCATTCATCACCCTCCGCGATCTGTATGGTGAACAACTTCACGGCGATGGCGATGGCGAAGACCACCACCGCCATGTACACCATGTTGGCACGCGCGCGGAACTGCTTGTTATCCGTCATGGAAGGCGCGTGGCGTTGAGTTCATCTTTGTCCACCTCCAGCTTTACGGGCGGCACACGGCTTTCCTTCAAGCCCAATTCACCGATGCCAGCGGCCACCTGGCTCTGCTGCTCCATCTTCTCGAGCTGCGCGCGCACGGTGATGTGCTCGCTCCGCAGCTCCTTCAGCTCGTGGTCCACGCGATGCAGATCACGCACGATGCGCTCGGTGTGGTAGCCGTACGCGATGTAGGTGATCATCAGGCCCGCGCAGAAAAGGATGAAGGGCATGTTGCCCAACACCTTCTCCTTGGTGAGGAAGGAGCCGTTGAGCACACCGATCATCATCTTCGGAACGCGCGCCGCAGCGCCCGGCTCACCAGACTTTGGAGCGGCAGCGCGCTTCGCCTTCGCGGTGGGTTCCGCGGGCGTTGCTTCTTCCTCTTGCTTTTCGCGCAGCTTGTTCACGTGCGTGTGGCTATTCTCAGTCGGGCGCTTCGTGCCCTGGGGTTCTTCGCTATCTCGAGATCCGTGGGTTGGATCGCCTTGTTGCTTGAAGGGCTGAACGGTCGTGTGCGATTGCCGAAGACATCCTTCGTTTCCTCGCCACCGAGATCACCGCTGCGCATCCAGTTCTTCACCAGTCGATCCTCGAGCGAGTGATAGCTCATGATCACCAGTTGGCCACCGGGCGCGATCACCTCGGCACTCTGGATCAGCAGCGCTTCCAGCGATCCGAGCTCGTCGTTCACCGCGATGCGGAGCGCTTGGAAAACCTGGGCTAGGAAGGTGCTCTCCTTCGCACGCGGCGTCACGGGCTTCAGCGCTTCCACCAGCTGGAACGTGGTGCCGATGCGCGTTTCCGCGTTCGCCTTCACCAGTTGCCGTGCCACGCGGTGTGCACCATCCACTTCACCGTATTTCCGGAGCACGTCAGTGAGCGCTGCTTCATCCAGGTCGCGCAACAACTGTGATGCGGTGCGCTTGGCCCGGTGGTCCATGCGCATATCGAGCGGACCATCGAAGCGGAAACTGAAACCGCGTGCGCCGGTATCGAACTGGTGACTGCTCACGCCCAGATCGGCGAGGAGGCCATCCACCGGCACCGCATGCAGGAATCGCAAGTGGTTCTTCAACCAGCGGAAGTCGGCCTTCACCAGGGTGAAGCGCTCATCATCCGGAGCGTTCTTCCAAGCGTCGCGATCCCGATCGAACGAGATCAACCTTCCTTTCGGACCCAGTTGTGCGAGGATGGCCTTGCTGTGGCCGCCGCCGCCGAACGTCACGTCCACATAGACGCCGTCGGGGCGGATGTTCAATCCTTCAAGACAGGCTTGTAAAAGAACGGGGTCGTGATACTCATGCGTCATAGGCTTTAGCAGGCTTGCCCGCCATCACTTTCGCAGCCAGTGACTTGAAGTCCACGTTCCCGCTGAGCGCACGCTTGTGTTGCTCCTCGCTCCAGATCTCGATGCGGTCGCCCATGCCCGAGAACACGATGTCCTTGCCCAGTTGGGCGTAGGCCATCAGTGGCTTCGGGATCAGCAGCCGTCCGTTGGCGTCGAGTTCCACCGGTGTGGCTCCGTTGAGGAAGCGCCGGATGAACTCCACGTTTTCCGGATCGAAGCGGTTCAGGCTGGCCACTTGGGCGCTGGTCCTGTTCCACTCGTCCATCGGATAAAGCACGAG
>JAEUTB010000221.1 GCA_016787995.1 Flavobacteriales bacterium
CGTGCTCATCAACCTGTTGGAGGCGCCGGCCCTGGCCTTTCTCATGGCCTTCTTCCTCAAGTTCTACCGCACGGGGCATGGCACTGCAGGGGAGTACATCTTCCGCCAGAACGACAACATCCCCCAATACCTGTTCATCGCGGTGATCGTGGCGCTTTTCCTTGGCCTCACCGTGAGCGCGGAGGAGATCATCCGGGACCGCAAGATCCTGGCCCGTGAGAAGTTCCTTGACTTGAGTTGGTTGAGTTACCTGATGAGCAAGGTGGGTATCCTCTTCCTCATCTCCGCCATCCAAACCGCGCTCTTCGTCATCGTGGGCCATGCGGTATTGGACATCCAAGGTCAGTATCTCCAACATTGGTTGCTGCTCTTCAGTACCTCCTGCTTCGCGAATGTGCTCGGGCTGAACGTGAGCGCGAGCTTCAATAGCGCCAAGGTCATCTATATCCTCATCCCGGTGCTCATCATCCCGCAGCTGCTCTTCAGCGGTATCATCGTGAAGTTCGACAAACTGCATCCCTGGTTCGCCTCGGAACGCAGCGTGCCCTTGCTCGGTAATGTGATGGCCTCGCGTTGGGCCTACGAAGGCATGGCGGTGACCCAGTTCATGGATAACCGCTACGAGAAAGTGTTCTACGCACTGGACCAACGGATGAAGACCGCCAACTGGAAGAAGGACCTCTGGGTGCGCGAGTTGGAGAACCGGGCGGGGAACGTGCGCCGCGCGGTCAACGGACATCCGGAAGGTGTCGACCTTGCGTACGAGCTCGACCTGCTCCGGACCGAATTAGCCAAGGAAGCCCAGCAAGTGAAAGGGTACGCCTTCGCACGTATCGCCGAACTGCATCCTGGAAAGGTGAACGCCGAGGTGTTGGATGATCTGGAGGCCAGCTTGGAGGTGCTTACCCAGCATTACCGGAACGTTTACAAGGCTTCCGAGGCGGAGAAAGAGCGCCGTATCGCGGCCATGACGGCCACCCCCGAGCTTCGCGTGACCTACTTCCAACTCCTGGACCAGTACCGGAACGAAAGTCTCGCCGATGTGGTGACCAACAAGAACGACGTGAATGTGATCGTGGAGGATCGTGGTGAGCTGATCCAGAAGAACGATCCGATCTACCTGGAGCCGGTCCGCAGCGGGTTCTTCGGTGCCCAGTTCTACGCACCGGCCAAGTGGGTCGCTGGACTTCGCGTGCCAACGCTCTGGGCGAACGCCCTGGTACTATGGGGCATGTGCCTCGCGTTGGCGCTTGCGCTCTACTTCGAGCTTTTCCCGCGCCTGCTGAAGCTCATTCCCAGCAAGTCCGCTCATTAGAGCCGGCCAAGGGGGCTCAGCACCCAGCGTTGGAATGGACTCAGGCTTCGCGCCCGTCCACCTCTTCGATCTGGATCATCTTGAAGGGGATGTTGATGATCCCGGCGTAATCTTCGCCTGCTTCGAGCATATCCTCGTCATCGGCCTCGTAATGCCACAACACGGTGACCTCATTACCGGTGGCACGCACCCCTTCCAGCTTCTTGAAGAGGTCCAGAATGCACTTGGAGGAGCTGGTGTTGAAGTACTCCAATTGCACGTGCAAGGCCGTCTTGGGTTGCGGGGATCTGCCGTATTTGTCCAGCCAGTCGATCAATGGCTTGTAGAAATCGATCGAATTCTCCGGAATGGAACGCCCTTTCAACTCCAACAACCCGGTCTCGGGATCGAAGTTGACATGGGGGGTCTTGGGGGAACCTTCGAGGAAGAACGCTGACATGGTTGGTCGGTCTAAGTGGTCACGTTGACATTGAGGCTGAAGAAGGCGTTGTCCTTGTCGTAGGGGACGAAACCATACTCCAGTTTGCCACCGCTCTTACGGGCGATGTCGATCATGCCTAGGCCACCGCCTCCGTTCTTGGAGTAGGTACCGTCGGCCAGGGTTTCACGGTAGAATTCACGAAGTTCCTCTGGAGGAAGGGCGTTGATCCGGTCCAAATGGCCCTTAAGGCGATCCACTTCGGCACCGGCCATGAAATTGCCGGTGAGCACCTGGTACCCTTGGTCGGACTGTGCGATCATGACGACTCCGTGGGGCTCTGTCGAGGCCTCGGGGACGCCTTCGCCTATGGTCAGGTTGGAATTGTGGTGGTAGAGGTTTTGGAGGCACTCCATCACCACGTTGAAGACCCGTTTACGGGTCCGAGCGTCCTGTTCGATCAGGTCCATCCGGCGTTCTACAGCGCCTAACAGGGCGGTGACAAGCTCGGGGGAT
This sequence comes from Flavobacteriales bacterium, assembly GCA_016787995.1. Taxonomy (GTDB): domain Bacteria; phylum Bacteroidota; class Bacteroidia; order Flavobacteriales_F; family PHOS-HE28; genus PHOS-HE28. The sequence continues at coordinate 2,250 of JAEUTB010000221.1, forward strand.
AAGGCGCCCTTGAACGAGAGCATCACGCGATGGCGCTCCAGTTCGTCATACAGGTCATGGATCCGTTGCAGCATAAAGGGCGATGGATATTCGTGCGCTACAAAGAACTTCACCCATGCAGGAGCTAATAGGGCGAGGCCGACGGAGTTTTCCACCGAATTGTCAACCCGGTTCCGGTGGGTACCTTCGCGATCCGTTTTCCCATGGGTTGGTTCAAGCATTGGTTCGGTACCCGCTACTACGCGTTGCTCTATGGGCATCGCGATGTGGAGGATGCCCGCCTTTGGGTGGACGCCATTCTGGAGCGGTGGGGGCTCCCTAACGGGGCCGAGGTCCTCGACCTTGCATGTGGTCGGGGGCGGCATGCCTTCTTCTTCGCAAAGCATGGGATGAGGGTGTCCGGTATCGATATCTCTGAGGCCAGTATCGCCGAAGCGCGCTTGGCGGTTCCGGACGGCGAATTCGCTGTGCACGATATGCGTGCACCTTATGCGGAAGGCCGGTTCGATGCGGTGGCGTGCCTGTTCACCAGCCTGGGGTATTTCGACAAGTTGGAGGATGACTTGGCGGTCTTTCGGTCCGTTTTCACCGCGCTGCGCCCCGGCGGGCGTTTCGTCATCGACTTCATGAACAGCGAACTCGTCCTTCGGGAACTCGTCCCATCTGAGCAGATCACCAAGGATGGCGTTGACTTCCACATCGAACGGACCTGCATCGCTGGAACTCTGGTGAAGACCATCGCGGTGAAGGATCGTGAGGTATCCCATCATTTCGAAGAACGGGTGCAAGCGCTCCTGCCCGATCAGCTCGAGGAAATGGCCATGGCAGCCGGCTTCGTGATCGAGGATCGGACCGATGGACCCGAGTTACGGGGGTTCGACCCCAATACATCGCAACGTTTCGTCCTGTGGTTGCGAAAACCCCTCCCATGACGCTCATCACGGTAGCCGCTTTCTTCCTGCTCCCCCTGCTCGCTGGTACGTTGGTGCGTTCCCTGCGGCCCGATGCGAAGTGGCTCCGGTTGTTGCTATCGTTCAGTGGTGCGTTCCTCCTTGGGGTGGTGTTCATGCACATGCTGCCGGAGCTTTACGTGGAAGAGGGTGAACACATCGGCCTTTGGGTGGTTGGTGGCTTCCTTTTGCAGGTGGTGCTGGAGTTCTTCAGCCACGGGATCGAGCATGGCCACATGCACTTCCACGGTGGCAAGGCGCTCCCGTTGATCACGCTGCTCAGCCTTTGCCTGCATTCCTTCGCCGAAGGCATCCCCTTCGCCGATCCAGCGGTAGCGGGCAACCTGCCTTTCCTCATAGGCGTTCTCCTGCACAAGATGCCCATGGCCATAGCACTGGCCACGGTGCTCTTGCGCGCTGGAACGGGAGGGATCTCGAGCTGGGTCATGCTCATCGTTTTCGCGCTGGCCGCGCCATTGGGGATAGGTACGGGCTTGTTGATCGGGGCAGAGGAGGGCCATGGTTTCCTGCATGACATGCTTGGCTTGGCCATAGGGATGTTGCTGCATATCAGCACCACCATCATCTTCGAGAGCGCACCGGACCACCGGTTCAACGCCACGCGCTTCGTGGCCGTGCTCGTGGGTGCCGCACTGGCATTGCTTTCGGTACACTGATCTTTTTTCCTGCCGATCACAATAGATGATCGCGCACTCCGTTACTTTGTAGCGCAAAGTACTTTGCATATGGCTGAAAGAAACCCTGCTCACGAGCTCGCCCACATCCGAGGATTGATGGAGCGCAGCACCCGATTCCTCAGTCTCAGCGGCCTCAGCGGCGTGGTTGCCGGTGTGATCGCCCTGGGGGGTGCCACCCTTGCACGGTTCCACATCAACGAGGCACTGGCGCCAGATGCCGACGCGCTCACCTACGACCTGCAGCGCGGTCAAGGCTACTTGGCCGACCTTCGGTTGACCTTGGTGATGGATGCCGCCCTGGTACTCTTCCTGGCGTTGCTGGGGGCGTTCTGGTTCACCTGGCGCAGGAGCCGCAGAACGGGGCAGGACCTATGGGATAGAAGCGCGCAGCGGCTCATGCTGAACCTGATGGTGCCCTTGAGCGTCGGAGGGGTCTTCTGTCTTGCCCTGTTCTACTATGGGCTGCCAGGATTGGTAGCGCCAGCGACCCTCGTTTTCTACGGCCTTGCCCTCTTCAATGCCAGTAAGTACACGCTCGACGAGATCCGCTGGCTGGGCGTGAGTGAACTGGTCCTCGGATTGATCGCCCTGTTCTGGTTGGAGGCCGCCTTGCTCTTTTGGGCCATCGGCTTCGGGGTACTGCACATCTTCTACGGTGGTTTGATGTACCTGCGGCACGAGCGCAGCACGGAGACCGAATGATCGAGCAACTCAATAAAGCCTTCGAAAGTCGCGTGCGGCTGGGCATCATGGCGGTGCTTGCCGTGAACGAATGGGTGGATCACGCTCGGCTGAAGGAACTGCTGAACGTGACCGACGGCAATCTGGCGAGCCACCTGGCCGCACTGGAAGAGCTGAAGTACGTGCAGGTCCGCAAACGTTTCGTGGGCAAACGACCCAATACGAGCTATCGAGCTTCCGTTGTCGGCGCGAAGGCGTTCCGCACACACTTGGAGGCCATCGAACGCCTGTTACCCAAACCCTGAACCATGTCAGCTGTCGCTTCCATCCCCTCAGTACGTCAATTCGCCTTGCCGGTGGCCATGGTCGCCCTGACCACCTTCGTCTTCGATCTGCTGTTCTGGCAACGCGCTGCCGGGATCAATTTCCTCTTGTTCAACGCCGTGGTCAATGGTGCTTTGCTGGTGCGCTATAGCTGGTCGGGGTTCTCGGCTCCGGCGCGCTGGGCCCTTTTCGCCAACGGGTTGGCCAGTTGCATGGTGGTGGTGCACGATAGCGTCATCGCGATCTTCGCCGCCATCGTTTCGTTGATCGCCGTAGCGGCATTCGCGCATGAGCCACGCCTGCGATCGTTGTTCTATGCCGCCATACAAGGAGCAGCGGGATTCCTGGTCACACCCGTGAATGCCCTTGCGGGCGTCGCACTGGCCGCACCTTCCACGACCACGACGCGTAGTGGATGGCGATGGATACGACTGGGCGTGCTACCTGTGTTGCTGTTGTTGCTCTTCACCCAGCTGTACCGTGCGGGGAATCCGAAGTTCCATGCCTTGACCGCAGGCTTCATGGATGGTCTTTTCAATGCCATCGGGGAGTTCTTCGAACGGTTCTTGACCGCGCATACGCTTTTCGTGTTGTTCGGTGCCGTGATCAGCGCTGGTCTGGTGTTGCATGCCGTACCTGGGGCGGTGAGGCGGTTGGAAGAAGGGTATACCGACATCCTCGTTCGCACGCGATCGAGGCGACCATCCTGGTCGCATGCCTTGGCCATGAACCCCTTGGAACGCGAGCGCCGCATGGGCATGATCCTACTGGTAGCCGTGAACGTTCTCCTCGCCGTGGTTAACGTGATCGACATCGATTGGGTATGGTTCGGATTCGAAGTACCCACGGAATTCAGCCTGAAACAATTCGTGCATGAGGGTACCTGGATGTTGATCATCAGCATCCTTCTCAGCATGGTCATCCTCATGTACCTGTTCCGGTGGAACCTGAATTTCTACGCCCGCAGCAAGGGGTTGCGGATGTTGGCCTTCGCATGGGTGGTCCAGAACTTCATCCTCGGAGTTTCGGTCTTTCTGCGCAACTACCACTACATCTCCTTCCATGGACTGGCCTACAGGCGCATCGGTGTCATCGTTTTCCTCGTGTTGGTGCTAGTCGGGCTGGCCACGTTGTTCATCAAGATCCGGGAGCGCAAGAGTTTCTTCTACCTGGCCCGCGTAAACGCCTGGGCAGCTTTTACCGGGTTGGTCCTGCTTTCCACCAACGATTGGGATAGCACCATTGTCCGGTATAATCTGGCCCACTGGAACCAAGGCGAGATCGATGTGGACAACTACCTCGAGATGAGTGACAAGGTGCTGCCGCTGCTGTACGCGAACCTGGATGTGGTGGAAGCCCAGATGGCGAAGCACAGCCAAAATGAAGTGCGATGGGTGGAGATGTTGTCGCCAGAGGCTTTCAAGCGAACCCTCGCGGTTCGGAGGGAGAGGTTCCTGCAGCGCTTTGGCGAGGCACACTGGCAGGAGTGGACCTTGGCCGAGACCCGCACCGCTGCCGCGTTGGAGGCAACATACCACTGAACATGTCCAATGCAGAGCGCAACAAGGATGTGAGGTTCATCCGCCGCTGGATCATCTTCTTCATGGTCGCACTGGTCTTCAGCGGGCTTACGGCTGTTCCTTTGGAGTGGGGTACTGCTTTGCTGGCCGACATGACCCGCTCCTGGGGTGATCCTTGGCACGGCTGGGCTGCTTATGCAGCGGAAGCAGTGGCGCATGTCGGTGAAACCTATCCTCTATTGTTCTATGGCACTGACTGGCTGGCCTTCGCCCACGTGGTGATCGCTCTCGCGTTCATAGGCCCATACCGCGATCCTGTCCGCAATCGCTGGGTGATCGAGTGGGGACTTTGGTGTTGCGCGTTGGTGCTGCCTTTGGCCTTCCTATGGGCTCCGGTGCGCGGAATTCCCTTTTTCTGGTGCTGTGTGGATGCCTCTTTCGGCGTGTTCGGCGCTATCCCGCTCTGGCTGGTGCTGCGCAGGATCGACGTGCTCGCGAACCTGGACCGTACAACTGCGCAACAATGAGGTTTTCGCTCGATCAACTGACGTCCTCCGTATTGGTCTTGTTGGCTTCCGTTCTGGTCGCATTCGCGCCGGATGCCTATCTGCCCATGCTACTTAGGGCTTTCCTCATACCCATCCTCGGGTGCACCATGGTGCTCACTGTCGTGGCGGCATGGCGCCGACGGTGGTGGCTTGCCGGTGCGGCGGGTTTAGGTGGCATGATGATGCTTGCACAGGTGGTCACACCGATGCCGATCGAAGAGAGCCCCGTCACCATCGGCCATGAAGGCGCTGCCCTGCGCGTCTTCCACATGAACGTTCTTCAGCCCAATACGTCGTATGCCCAAGCCATCGCACAGGCGTTGCAGAGTGAGGCTGACATCATTTCGGTTCAAGAGGTGGATCCACGCTGGGCGGCTGAACTCCGTATGGTCTTGGGCTCCCGATACCCCTTCTTCCACCTGGAGCCAAGGCAGAACTGCTACGGCATCGCCCTGTTCAGCAAGCTTCCGTTCGAAAGGGTGGCGACGTTGGAAAGCGCCGGCGCCCCCTTCATCGAAGCTTGGTTGAAGGTGGGCGGCGATCGTATCCGACTGATCGCAGTGCATGCCACTTCTCCCATCAGCTACGATCATTTCCGCAGGCGTAACGAGCAGTTGCAAGCTTTGGGAGGTATGCTTGCCTGCGACGATACCTCCACCATCGTCATCGGAGACCTCAATACCGTGCCTTGGGATCAAGCTTTCAGGCGATTCTGCACCCGGGCCGGTCTGCGATCCAGTGCGCCCTCGACCTATCGCACGTGGCCTTCCATCGGTCCCTTCGCCGCCATACCGTTGGATCACATCCTCGTGACCGGGGATCTTGCGACTTCAGACTTCACCACCATCTATATCCCCGGTAGCGATCACCGCGGGCTTTATGCAGCGCTCCATCACCGATGATCACCCGACCGGACATGCGCAGGCTTCTCGCGTGGATGACCACCTTCTTCATCGCCATGGCTTTCCTCGAAAGTGCCGTTGTGGTCTACCTGCGGGCGCTTTTTTATCCCCAGGGATTCGAATTCCCTATCGTGCCCATGCACGGTATACTGGTCACCACGGAGGTTTTCCGCGAGTTCGCCACCCTAGTCATGCTGTTGGCGCCAGGCGCCTTGGTGACGCGCTCCGCGTTGGAGCGTTTCGCGTGGTTCTGTTTTGGTTTCGGCGTTTGGGACATCTTCTACTATGTCTGGCTCAAGGTCTTGCTGGATTGGCCGTCCAGCCTGATGACCTTCGATCTGTTGTTCTTGATACCGGTGCCTTGGGTGGGGCCGGTGTGGGCACCTTGTGTCATTTCGATCGGGTTGATCTTACTGGCGCTGGTGATCCTCCGCGGTCGATCCAAAGGGGTGGTCCATCTCGTAGATACGAGGGCATGGGTACTTCTCATCACCGGAGCACTGATCATGATCGGGTCTTTCGTACTGGATCCGTGGATGAACGCGTTCGACCTGGTCGCACTACAGGCAAGCGGGTCGGTTGCCACGGACCTGGGAACCACTTCCGGTTACGTGCCAACCACCTATCCCTGGCCAATTTTCCTAGTGGGGGCCATCGTCGCAATTGCAGGCCTGACGCGGGTTCACCGCAAGGGTTGCCTCGTTCGGTAGGATCACTATCCGAACCTGTTCTTGTGGATAACGTATGACGGTTCCGGACGCAACCCGGAGCGGACAAAGCGTCTTTTGCAATGGAAACCAAGACCAAGATGGTAGCTGAAGCAAGAATGTTCGTGCGACTGGGGTTGTTGTCCTTCCTCGGTTTCGTTTTCTACTACGCCCACCTGTTCTTCGGGCTCCTTGACAACGTGGTG
>JAEUTB010000230.1 GCA_016787995.1 Flavobacteriales bacterium
TGGTGCTTCTACCGGAAGTCCGGTACGCCCCAACAAGGACCTGAGCAAATTGCTCGCCCAGCATTTCGGCACCCGCGTGGTGGTGAAACAGAACACGGAAGGCAAAGGCCGCATCGAGATCCCGTTCAAGAGCGAGGATGAGTTGCGGAAGATCCTCGCCGTGATCAGGGACTGAGCCGAAGCTTCTGTGCTTTCGACGTCACGTTCGGAATCTGTTCGGAGTTCTCGCGGCCCGAAGCTTGCCATCTTTGTCCCAATGCGGGCATCATTCACGGCTCTTCTTATCGCGGTAGGCGTTGCCTGTGCGGCCCAGGAAGAGGTATTGCCGTCCACCCCTATCGTGGACAGCGCAGCAGTGAACGACCCACTGATCATTTCCGGTGCTGAACCGATCCTGGCAACGGCGGCCAACACAGCACCCAAGGACAGCTTGGACTGGCGCCAGCGCCACTCACCAGGGCGAGCTACGCTGTTCAGCGCGGTGCTACCCGGCGCGGGGCAGCTCTACAATCGGAAATACTGGAAAGCACCTCTTGTATGGGGAGCACTCGGCACCAGCCTGTATTTCGTGCAGCGCAATGGCAAGGAATTCCGCCGGTACAAGGACGCGTATATCGCAGTGACCGATGGCGACCCCACCACTTCTGACGAGTTCGAAGGTCGCGTAAGCGCCTCACAGTTGCTGGAGGTCACGGACACCTACCGCAAGTGGCGCGACATGAGCTACATCGCGGTGGGTCTGGTGTATGTGCTCAACATCGTGGATGCGAGCGTTGACGCCAACTTCGTGCGGTTCGATGTGAGCCGCGATCTGACACTGAACGCTTCGCCCTCACTGGAGTTGGCTTCCCGCGGAGCACTTGGCTTGTCCTTGAGCCTTTCGGTCCATTAAGGATGGAACGACGAAGCGCTGGTGCGAACTAGCCACACCAGCGCCTCTTGTTGTGATCGTTCGTTGTGAAAATACCCGTATCAGTGCTTCATGACCTGAACGGTGGTACGCATTGTTCCTTGCGTTAACACCACATTGTATACGCCACTGGCAAGCCCGTGAAGGTCAAGTACCCGACTGTGTGCTCCTACTGGAAGCATGTTGTTCGATACGAATGTGCGCACGAGGTTCCCGCGTACATCCGTCAAAAAGAGCGAAACCTCTCCGGGTTGCGGCACGGCAAAGGAAAAACGAGCTTCATCGGCCAGCGGGTTCGGGTAGACCAGCGTGTTCGGATCATCCTGATCCAGATCGGCCAGGCCAACGGTCAGTTCGTTCAACAAGCGGGTCACAGCGAAAGCCCGCACCAGGTTGACTGAACCGTCGCCGCCGATCAAGATCTTTCCATCGGGCTGCAAGGCCAACCCCGTGAAGAACACCGGACCAACGGGACTCGTGAAGGATTGGAATGTGCCATCGGCCTGACCGTTCGCAAGTCGGCGCTCCACTTGCCATAAGGCATCGTTGGTGGTGTAGCCCACCAGGATACGGCCATCGGGTTGTGCAAGCACGCGGATCACCTGATCGGGATCGATGAAGTCACCGCTGACCATGCTACCATTGGCACCCAGACCAGTGCCTGGCTGTCCGGTGCTGGTGAAGCGATGGATCTCGTACGGGTCGGTGTTCACGCCGAGCAGGATGGTACCAGCCGGTTCCAAGGTGATGGATGTGGAATAGGCGTAACCCGCTTCAGTGGTGGCGATCACTAGGCCTTGATCCCCGAATGCCGTGTTGATGTTCCCATTCGGAAGGAAGCCCATGATGTACGGTGCATCGGTATCGGTGAAGGTCGTGCCCGAGACCAGGATGTTGCCGCCTGGGGTGACCACCATCTGGTCCACGTCCGTGAATGAGCCGAGTTCGCTTAAGGCGAGACCATCGGAGCTGAAACCGGCCACATCCAGGGCTCCGTTGGCCAGGTATTGTGCGAGCACGAGCTCACTGGTCCCTCCATCGTTGAAACTACCTGCCACGATGATCTTCCCGTTAGGCAGGACATCCACATCGAACGCTCCTTCGCTGCCGTTGGGGATATCGGTCAGCACCACACCGTTGTCGCCAAAGCTCGCGTCCAGTGTGCCAGTGGCATCAACACGCATGAGTTCGATGCTCACATCGTTGTCATCGCCTGAGGGAAACGAGTAACCCGCGAGGATGAGTTTCCCATCCGCTTGGAGCACTGCCGCTTTGGCGAAATGCTCTCTACCTGGCGTACCGAAGAACCCTTGGTCCACAAGGTCTCCATCGGTATCGTACTCACAGTAGGCCATGGTATTGACCGTCGGCTCCAGTTCCACACGGCTTCCAAGGATCAGGATATTGCCGTTGGGACGCACCAAGAGATCACTGGAGTAGAGGTAGTCCTCGCCGTTACCGAAAACGACCGTTCCATCACCGGCGAAACCCAAGTCCGGTGCTCCGGGCTGGGAAAAAACGATGTTGCCGATGAAGGGAACACCGATCAACAACAGAGTGGATCTAAGCATGGGTTGCGAGTTGGTTTCGGTCAAACCTATCCGTACGCGAACACCTGGAACGTGGAACTAACGTTACGTCCGGGTCGGATGAAGCAAGAAGCTACAGCGACGTGAGGTGCACGCGGCAAGAACAAAAGTTACTTTGCGCTCGAACGGAACGGATAGACCATGCGCATCGCACTCTACGGATCAGGTCGAATGGGCAAAGCCATCGCCGCCATCGCCGAACAACGCGGACATACCATCGGATCGGTGGTGGATTCACGCAACGCGGGCACGGCGCCAACAGGTTGCGATGTGGCCATCGAATTCAGCAGACCCGAACACGCGTTGGCCAACATGCGTCTATGCGTGGCCCATGGTGTACCGGTCGTGGTGGGCACTACGGGCTGGTATGATCAGATGAACGACGTGAAGGCCTTGGTAAGTGCGAGCAAAGGCTCCCTGCTGTGGGCCAGCAACTTCAGCATCGGGGTCAATCTCTTCTTCCGGGTGAACCGCATGCTCGCGGGGCTGATGGATAAACAGCCCGACTACCAGGTCCACATCGACGAGATCCACCACATCCACAAACTGGACGCACCCAGCGGCACGGCCATCACTCTGGCGCGGGACATCGATCTGAAAGCCCAGCGTTATACCGGCTTCGCACTGCAAGAACCCATGCCCTCGACGAAGTCCGAAGCAGCCTCTGCTCCTGCCCCTGCACCTGCTCCTGACCCTGCTCCTGGACCTACCCCTGTTCCCATCATCAGCGAGCGGATCGGCGAGGTCACTGGGAAACACTCGGTCACCTGGACCGGCGCCAACGACCGCATCGTGATCACGCACGAAGCCTTCGACCGTACCGGCTTCGCCACGGGAGCGGTGGTGGCGGCCGAGTGGCTCAAAGGGCGCAAAGGCCTCTTCACGATGGACGACGTCCTCGATTCCTTGTGAACCTGGCTCAGCACCTTGTGCTGCTCCTGCCCCTGCCCCTGCTCCTGCTCCTGCTCCTGCCCCTGTTCCTGCCCCTGGTCCTCCTCCTGCTCCTATCCCAGCCCCTATCATCCCGCCTAACGGCCACTGGTACAGCCGTTCACAGCATTTCACGTTCGGCAGACGTTCCAAGTCGGCACTAGTTCGCACCTTCGCTGTCCGTCCGTTGGAACGCGCCCCTTGCCCATGATCCCGTACCTCTTCCTTTTCGCCTACATCGCCGTGCTCTTCGCCAGCCTTTGGAAACTCTTCCAAAAGGCCGGTAAACCGGCTTGGGCCGGTTTCGTCCCGGGGTACAACATCCTTGTGTGGTTGCAGATAAGTGGGAAGCCCTGGTGGTGGATCTTCCTCTTCCTGGTACCGGGGGTGAACTTGCTCATGTTCATCATCATGAACGTGAACACGAGCATCATCCTGGGCCAGCGCGAGTTCAAGGACCATGTGATCATGACCTTCCTGCCGTGGGTGAAATTGCCCCAGACGGTCTTTGGTGCCACCACGTACGTGGGTCCCATTCCTGTGGCCGAACGCAAGCGTGGCTTGTTGGGCCAATGGGGTGATGCCATCCTCTTCGCGGTGATCGTGGCCACGGTCTTCCGCACCTTCACCTTCGAGGCCTTCACCATTCCAACGCCATCCATGGAGAAGAGCCTGCTGGTGGGCGATTACCTCTTCGTGAGCAAATTGAGCTACGGCCCGCGCATGCCCATGACGCCGGTGACCTTCCCCTTCACGCACCACACCATGCCGTTCACCGCGAGCACGCCTTCGTTCGTGAACTGGTTCAGCCAACCCTACCGCCGACTGCCGGGTTTCGGTTCGCCTGAACGTGGAGATGCGGTGGTGTTCAACTTCCCCGAGGGCGATACGGTGGTGGCGAATTTCCAGAACCAGAGCTACTACCAGCTCGTCCGGAATTATGGTCGGAAGAAGATCCACGACCCCAACTTCCGTATGCTCAACATGGTGGATGGTCAAGTACGACAAGTGCCCACCGGTGGCATCCTCGTTCGGCCCTTGGATAAGAAGGAGAACTACATCAAACGGTGCGTGGCCGTCGCCGGTGATTCCTTGGAAGTGCGCCACGGAACGGTGTACGTGAACGGGAAGGAACAACCCCTTCCTTCGGGTGGCCAATTGGCCTACGAATTCATCCTCCGATCCAAGTTCAACGAGAACCGGTTGAAAGACCTCTTGGACATCAGTCCGGATGACATCGGCCCCAGCGAGAACGGCGGCACGTCCATCCCACTGACCGCCGATGCTGCCGCGAAACTGAAAGGCTTCGACAACGTGATCAGCATGACGCGTCAGGACCACCCTCGCGGTTACTCGAACGATTACGCCAAGCTGCCCTACTTCCCGAACCACCCGGACTACGACTGGACCGAGGACAACTTCGGCCCTATCTACATCCCCAAGAAAGGCGCCACCGTGCAATTGAACGAGCGCGTGCTGCCCTTGTACGAGCGCGTGATCCGCGTGTACGAGCATAACGACCTCGAGGTGCGCGGCGGAGAGATCCTCATCAACGGCCAGCCTGCGTTGAGCTACACCTTCAAGCAGGACTACTACTGGCTGATGGGCGATAACCGCCATCGCTCGCAGGACTCGCGTTTCTGGGGTTTCGTGCCGCACGACCACGTGGTGGGCAAGGCGGTGCTGGTCTGGTTCACCAAGGATCCGTACACCGGCATTCGTTGGAAGCGCCTGTTCACCGTGGTGAAGTAGGCACCGACGGGCGGTTGTCCCATGGAAGAAGAACAGGGCAGCACGGCTGAGCGAACGGGCGCTTCTCCCCTCCGTTCATGGCCTTCCCGGCTGGCGCAGAACGAGTGGATCCGGGCCTTCGTGTTGGCGGTGCTGTTATTGCTCTTCCTGCATGCCTTCGTGGTCCGTTGGGTGATCGTGGAAAGCACCAGCATGTTCGCCACCTTGAAGCCGGGCGACCTCGTGCTGGTGCAGCGCTGGCCGCTTTGGACGGGGCTTGAGCGCGGCGATGTGGTGGTGTTCCGCGATCCGTTGAAGGATGATGTGGCCATGGTACGGCGGCCACTGCTGGTGAAGCGTATCGCAGGAATGCCCGGTGACCGGCTGAAGATCGATCACGGGGCATTGATCGTGAATAACAAGGTGGTGAAGTACACCGCCCACGGTACACAAGCCTATCTGGTACGCCTTCGCAACGAACGCTTCGCGGACAGTCTCTTGTTGGAACTCGGCCTTCCCCAACAACTGCACCGAGCCGGTCGCGCGTTCGTGGAGCTGCCGTTGAACGAAGAGTTGGCCGATCGCATCGCGCAGCTCCCGTACGTCATCAGCGCAGATGCCCTCGGGTTGGCGCGCGGAGCACAGCGGCACATCTTCCCGTTCAGTCCGCGGTACCCGTGGAACGGCGATGACTTCGGCCCGGTGACCGTTCCGAAAAAGGGTGACACCCTGCACATCACGGTGGACAACCTCCCCCTTTACGACCGCCTGATCAGCCATTACGAAGGCCACAAGCTCGGGGTGGACAAGGACCGGCTCACGCTGGACGGTGCACCCTTGTCCGACTACGTGGTGGAACAGGATTACTACTTCGTGCTGGGCGATAGCAGGCACCATAGCGCCGATTCACGCTATTGGGGCTTCGTTCCCGCTGACCATATCACCGGACGCGCTGGACTGCTGCTTTGGGGCAAAGGCGTGGATGGATCGCACAGCGGTCGTGACTGGTCGCCGCTGTAGGCGGTAGATTTGTACCATGATGCGATGGGTGCTCGCTTCGGCGGTTTCGATGGTTCTGTACGGCTGCGGTGGAAGTGCTCAAGAGGAGTTGTGTGCGGAGTTCTTCGAGCCTTATCCGGACATGATCTCGGACCGGACCAAGACCCCACTGAACGCCACTTACGTGGATGGTATGGCCCGCTACGCTGCAGGCGACTATGAAGCTGCGCGCGACAGCATCACCAAGTTCCTGAAGATCCAGCGGGCCGACCTCACTGGCTACATCTACTTGGCGAGCGCGTACCTCGCCTTGGGCGATCCGGACAAGGCCGAACTTCAACTGGACCACTTGGGGCGTGCCAACCTGTTGCACTACGACGACCAGATCGAATGGTATCGAGTGGTCTGCTGGGTCTGTGGCGGGCAATTGGAACGCGCACGCGGTGGCGCACAGCGCATCGCAGATGGCTCCGCACACACGTACCGGAGTGAGGCGAAGAAGCTCCTGAAGCGTCTTCCTGCCAAGGCCTCGTAACGATGGATGTTGTCGCACGCTTACAGCGACGGCTGTCCGGTCCATTACCCGGCCACGACGCCTTCCTGGAACTGAGCGGCTACAAACGACCCGACCTGGAACGTGCGCGCCAATTGGACCCGCCACCACGTGAGAGCGCGGTGCTCGCGCTGATCTATCCCAAGGACTCCGTACTCCATTTGCTGTTGATGGTGCGGCCGACCTACGACGGGGTCCACAGCGGGCAAGTCTCCTTCCCCGGTGGTAAGCGCGAACCCAACGATGTGGACCTGGCACAGACGGCCTTGCGGGAATTCGGCGAAGAGACCGGTGCCGATCCACGCCAGGTGAACGTGCTCGGTGAATTGAGCAACGTGTACATCCCTCCCAGCCGCATGCTCGTGACCCCGTATGTGGGCTTCGCGGAGCGCATCGGACCCTGGCAGCCTGACACGAAAGAAGTGGCCAGGCTTTTGGAAGTGCCGATGGAACACGTGATGCGTAACGACATCCTCAAGCGTCGCGAACAGTTCATCCAGATCATGGGGCGGAGCGTGGAGATCCCCTACTTCGACCTCGCGGGCGAAGTGGTGTGGGGCGCCACCGCGATGATGATCGCCGAGCTACGCGAACTGCTCCTGCGCGATCCCGAGCTTGGCTGACAGGGCATCGTTCGGTGTGGTGCCTTGCTTGTTGCCGCTGTAGGCCGGCTTCAAGCGGCGTACGAAATACATGTCGATGCGGCCCTTGTTCTTGGCCTCGATCTGTCCGCGGTGCTCGCACTCGAAATAGTCCTTCACCAGTTCGTAGGTGGCGCCGCTGATGTTCACCTCGCCGGGCTCGCCGCTGCTTTCCATGCGGCTGGCGGTGTTCACGGCATCGCCCCAGATGTCATAGGCGAACTTGCGTTTGCCCACCACGCCCGCGACCACAGGGCCGCTGTGCAGGCCAATGCGCAGTGACCATGGTTGTTTGCCCGCCGCAGCGTGGTCGCGGTGCCATTGGTGCATGAGCTCACGCACCTCCACCGCGGCAGCGACGGCCTTCACCGCGTGGTTCGGATCGGACTTCGGCACGCCGCAAGCGCTCATGTAACTATCGCCGATGGTCTTGATCTTCTCGATGCCGTAGCGTCCGATGATCTCATCGAAGCGGATGAAACAATCGTCCAGCTCGCTCACCAGCTCTTCCGGCGTCATCTTTTCGGCCACTTGCGTGAAGCCCTTCATATCGGTGAACATCACCGTGACCTGATCATGCCGGCGCGCGGTAGCCTTGCCGTTCTCCTTCAGTTCCTCGCTGATCTCCTTGGGCAGGATGTTGAGCAGCAGGTCTTCGATACGCACCTTCTGCCCTTCGATCTCCTTGCTCTGCGCCACCACTTCAGCGGTGCGTTCCTCCACCTTGCGTTCCAGGATGATGTTGCGCATCCGCAGTTGCCGTTCGCGCACCTTGATGTAGCTGAAGAGCACGATGCTGATCAGGGCCACCAGCGCTGTGTAGAACCACCAGCTCCGGTACCACGGGGGCAGGATGGTGAATTCCAATTCGGCGGGAGGATCACTCCACAAGCCACTCCGGTCCATCGCTTTCACCTGGAACGTATAACTGCCGGGGGGAAGCGCCGGGTAGTACGCGTCCGTTTCCGCGGTGATGGGCTGCCAATCGTCGTCCAGTCCGTTCAGCTTATACATGTAGCGGACGGCATTGGGGTCGCTCAACGAAACACTGCTGTAGGCGATGCGGACGTTGCGGTCACTGTGGCTCAGCCGCAGATCGTCCATGGCCCGGTCTTCGAGGTTCACCTTCCAACCCCGGATGGCTACGAGTGGCGCGATGGAACGTTCGGCGCCTTTTTCGCTGCCCACCCGAGTGGCACCGTTCACCGTACCGAACCAGAGGTCGCCGCTCTTGGTGGTCCACACGGCATTGGGTTTCACCTCGATACCGGTGAAGCCCGCGCGCTCGGTGAAAGCGATGAAGCCGCCTTTCTTGGGACGCCACTTGTTGAGGCCCTTGTTGGTGCCGATCCATACGTGGCCATTCTGATCGCGACCGAGCGCCTTGATGCTGTTGCTCAGCAGGCCTTCCGTTTCGGTGAAGCGCTGCACCTCCTTGCCATTCTCGAGGACGATGATGCCCTGCCCTTCCGTACCGACCCATATCCGACCTTGATCATCCTGCACGAACGCCGTGGCCGTGAAGGAACGTCCGAGATCCACCGGTTTGGCGATGCCGTTGTCGATGCGGGTGACCCCTTTCACCGTGCTACCGACCCAGATGGTACCGGCCTTGTCGCGGTAGATGGAAACCACGCTGTTGGACGCCAGCCCATCCTCTTCGGTGTAGAACGTGGGTGGCGAACCCGAGCCGGGAATGTAACGCCGGATGCCGTTCAAGCCACCGACCCAGAGCTCTCCGGGTTGACCGACTTCGAGTGCGGTGACCTTGCCTTCGCCCAAGCCCCCGGAGATCTCCACCTCGTCGGTGATCCGGTCCGTGCGCGGATCGTAACGCAACAGGCCACCGTTGTCGGTACCGATCCACATGTAGCCCTTGTCATCCTCGCGCAGGCAGCGTATGAAGTTCGTGGGCAGCAGGCCCTGTTGCACGGTGATAGTCCGCGCGATGCCGCCGCCTTCGCGGTTGCTGAGGATCACGATGCCGCCGTTGGTGCCGAACCAAGCGCGTCCCTGATCATCCTCGGTCACCGCCCATACCTGCGGATCCATCAGACCATCGGCTGCGCTGAAACACACGAAGCGATCACCCTTGAAGATGTCCAATCCGCCATCGTTCGTGCCGATGAGCAAGTTGCCCTCGCGATCTCGTGTGATCGAGCGGATGAAGGTGCTGTGCAAGCCGTTGGCCTTGCTGAAGCTGCGGATGCCTTTGGGACCGATCAAGGATGCACCGCCATCGAAGGTGCCTACCCAGATGCCGCCATCATTGTCCTCACCGAAACTGATGACCGTGCCACTGGTGAGACCATTGGCGGGGGAATACTGCGTGGCCTTACCCTGCTCGAATTTGAAGGCGCCGCCGCCACGGGTGCCCAGCCAAAGCGCACCACGACTGTCCTCGAACACGGTGTTGCATTCGAAGAGCCCCTGCCAGCCGGGGATCTTCATCTCCTCCGCGCGGTCGGCGCCTTTGGCGATGGAACGGATGGTGCCGCGGTCCTCGATGAAAGCGATGCGCCCATCCTTGAGTGCGGTGGCGGTGAGCAATACGGGCTGGAGGCCCTTCTCCTCCGCGAAGCGATCCGCTGCGATCAAGTTGCCTTCGGCCGGAAGGCCATTGGTCCGGAACGCACCATGCCCTGCCGTGGTGATCCAGATGGTCCCATCCTCCGCACCCACCATCGCGGTGATGGCGCTGTTCATGTCCTTGCCCAAGGTGTAGGCCGTGAACTTACTGCCGTCGTACACGGTGATGCCACCATCGAGGTGACCGGCCCATAAGCGCCCTTCCTTGTCCAACAGGAGCGCGCGTGCCCCGTTGGGCGCCACGCCCTCCTGGGTGCCATGGTTGGTCACCTTGTTGCCATCGTAGCTCGCCAGGCCCGCCTCCGTACCGATCCAGACCAGACCGAAACCATCCTGCAAGGCGGCATAGACCTTTGAGGCCGGTAGGCTTTGTTGCACGCCCACGTTCTCGAAGAAATAGCGTTGGGCGTTGGCCACAAAGGCCACGAAGAGCAGCACACCACACAAGGTACCACGCAGCACGCGGACCACGGAATTCGACGTCAAGCGGCCGCGAAGAGAAGTTGGCATCGGAATGTCTAACGGGTCAGTTCGTAGAAGGAAGCGTCGCTGCCGGCAGCATCGGACACCACCACGGTCTTGTCCACGCTCTCGCTATAGTTCTGCATCTGGGCCTTCAGTGAGCCATAGTTGAAGTAGCTGTAGATATCATCCTTGCGGGCATCCACAGGCACCCAGTAAGCTTTGCCACCGACCGACTTACCATGGCCGCTGTACCACACCAGGATGGTGGTCACCTTGTTCGTGCGCACCAGGTCGCGCAACTCGATGTTGAAGAAGCGGTCCAGCTGTTCCTTGGTGAGGTTCTTCTTGTTGATGGTGCGGCTGATGCTGTAGTTGGCGAACGCCTTCTGCATCTTGCTGGCATCGGCGCTGCTGCTTTGGACGGCGGGGAAGTTGCGGTAGTTGCTGTTCTCGATGTGGATGACCCACGTATTGCCAGTTCGGCTGGCGGGGGCCGGCGTGCTGGCCGTGGCCGCGGGTTCCGTGGGTTTGGTCGCCACGGGTGTGGGTGCTGGCGCGGCTTTGCGCACCACGGTGTACACCTGGTCGTTGGCATTGCCGAACTGGTCCTCGGCCCGTACGGTGAAACGGTCCTTGTCCTTCACATCCACCTTGATGGAGAACTCGGGGTTCATCTGGTCGGGTGCGTAGCTGGCGTTCACCCCATTCACCGCGATCAAACGAATGGGCGAAGCATCACTGACCTTGCCTTCCACGAAGACGCTCTCCTTGCCGCTCTCGATGGTGATGATACGATCAGCAGAAGCCACGGGCGCGGTGAGCATGATCTCCGGCGCGATGCCCTCGCTCCGCTCCACCTTCAACGCGACGGAAGTCAGGTTGTCGTAGATATCGATGGCCTGCACCACGATCTCCTTGTCCGCCGAACCCCAGGGGATCACCGCGAAGAACTGGGGATCCTTTTCCTCCTTGTCGTACTCGGCCATGGTCCCGTTCACGGTTATGGCTTTCAACAAGCTACGATCCAGGATGTGGCCGCTCACCTTCAACTGCGCAAGCGACGCGGAGACCTGCGCCACACTGTCCTTGCTGTAGGGCTCCACCACGGTAAGGCGCGGGGCGTCGCTCTCGCGATTCATCTCGAACACCTGCTGCTTGATGCGCAGGCGGGCATCATCGATCCGTTTGCGCGCCTCCGTGCTGTAGTTGGTACTGCCCTGCATTTCCTTTTGGGCGTTCTCCAGGTCTTTCAAGGCGCCTTCCATGTCGAGGTTGGCTTCCTTGCATTCGGCACGTAGCATCATCACCTCCACATCCTTCGGATCATCGAGGAGGATCTTGTTGAGGTCGTTCACCGCGTTCTGGTGCTGACCATAGCCGTGGTAGTAGCGCGCGCGTTGCAGGTACACGGCCCGATCCACGCGGCCCAGGGCCACGCAGCGGCTGATATCGTCGATCGCCTTGGCGTATTCCTTCTGGGCCGCGTAGGCCTTGCTGCGCCAGAACAACGCATCGGTGCTTTGGGGATTCAACTCCAGAGCGAGCCTGCACTTGTCGATGGCCTTCTCCAAGGTGCGCATCTGCATGGTGGGTCCGGTGTAGCGCTCGTACAAGGCGAGTTGCACCTCGGCCTGGGCCACATAGGCGGGCTCGTACAAATGATTCCACTCGATCACCCGATCAAAGTCGGCTTCGGCGGTCTGGTAGTCGCGTGTAGCGGTGCGCACCAAGCCGCGCAGGTAATAGGTGTCGGTGGTCCCCTTCAACTCCACGGCAGCATCGGATGCGGCGGTGGCGCGGTCCAGATCGCCGAGTTTGAGGGCCGCACGCACCTTGGCCTGCAGGGCCTGCATGTTCTTGTCATCGCGCTTGAGCGCTTCCTCGGCCAAGCGCATGGCCTGTGCAGCGCTGTCCAGCTCGAGGTAGGCCATGGCGGCGGTAGCCCCGAACGCGGCCTCCTCGGGCACGAGCTCGGCGATGCGTTTGCGATCCTGCGCCACCGCAGTCTTGTTGCCGAGCAGTTCATTCACCTCGGCGCGGGCTTGGTAGGCTTTCACCAGCTTGGGATCCACCGAGATCGCCAGCCCGTACTTCTCCAAGGCCTGCTCCAGCTGACCCTCCTTGCGGAACTGGTCACCTTCCTTCAGGAACGCCTTGCCCCCTTGGGCAAATAGGCCATGGGCGAAGACGAAAAGGACGAAAAGCAGGAGCGTACGGGTAGCCTTCATGGAGAGTGGGAAGCGAAAATAGGGCCGAACGGGATACCGCGCTAGAACCGGTCAGCGGAACGGGTGGGTGACGATGGGCCTCTAGGTGGAAACAAAAGGCTCAGCAGGATGCTAAGCGGCTTCGGGACCGCAGGGTCGTCCCGCAGCGGCTCACCGCCGTACGGGAAAGACTTATTCTATGTCATTTCCAAACGCGGTTTTGAGTTCTCGAGGAATGGTTTGAAGGCTTCTCCTTTTCGGATCACAGCGCATATGCGATGGACGACCTTGTTGCGGATCGCATTGACCACCAGGATGGGCTTCTTTCC
>JAEUTB010000245.1 GCA_016787995.1 Flavobacteriales bacterium
TACCATGCAACGCGACAACACGATCTTCGACCTGATCGCCCAGGAAAAGTGGCGCCAGACCAAGGGCTTGGAACTCATCGCCAGCGAGAACTACGTGAGCGACCAGGTGATGGAGGCCATGGGCTCGGTGCTCACCAACAAATACGCCGAGGGACTTCCAGCCAAACGCTATTACGGCGGCTGTGAGATCGTGGACCAGGTGGAGAACGTGGCCATCGACCGGGTGAAGAAGCTCTTCGGTGCCGCTTGGGCCAATGTGCAACCCCACAGCGGTGCGCAAGCCAATGCCGCGGTGATGCTCGGCTGCCTCAAACCCGGAGATACCATCCTGGGTTTCGACCTTAGCCACGGTGGGCACCTCACCCACGGAAGCCCGGTCAACTTCAGCGGAAAACTCTATCGCCCCACGTTCTATGGCGTACGCCAGGAGACCGGTCGTGTGCACATGGAGGACGTTCGCGCCAAAGCACACGCTGAGAAACCCAAATTGATCATCTGTGGGGCCAGCGCCTACAGCCGCGATTGGGACTATGCCGGCTTCCGGGCCATCGCCGATGAGGTAGGCGCTCTACTCCTGGCCGATGTGAGCCATCCGGCCGGCCTCATCGCCGCCAAGCTGTTGAACGACCCCATCCCCCATTGCCACATCGTGACCACCACTACGCACAAGACCTTGCGCGGTCCGCGGGGCGGCTTGATCATGATGGGCGCCGACTTCCCCAACCCCTTCGGGCTGAAGACCCCCAAAGGCGAGACCCGGATGATGAGCGCGGTGCTCGATGGAGCGGTGTTCCCCGGCACACAGGGTGGACCGCTGGAACATGTCATCGCGGCCAAAGCCGTGTCCTTCGGAGAAGCGCTTACGCCTTCCTTCGCGGAATACGGCAAGCAGGTGATCGCGAACGCCAAGGTGCTTGCGCAAGGTCTGGTGGCCCTGGGCTACAAGGTGATCAGCGATGGCACCGACAACCACAGCATGCTCATCGACCTGCGGAGCAAAGGGGTCACCGGAAAAGAAGGTGAAGCTGCCTTGGGCAAGGTGGACATCACCGTGAACAAGAACATGGTGCCCTTCGATACGCAAAGCCCCTTCGTGACCAGCGGTATCCGCATCGGAACACCCGCCATCACCACCCGTGGCCTGAAGGAGACCGAGTGCGCGCAAGTGGTGCAGTTGATCGATGCGGCCATAACCCACCGCGACAATACGGCCGAGCTGGATCGCATCCGCTTCCAGGTGGATGGGATGATGCGCCTGCGTCCGTTGTTCGCGTACTGATCCGCTAGCCTTTCTGCAACACCAAGGCGTATCCGAAGGGATAGTCCTTGGCGGTGACGCGCGAGAGCTTGGCCCCCAGGCCACCGCGCACGAACCAGGTGGTGAAGCCCTGTGCCGCTTTCGCGAATGGCCTTCCGACCAAGGGCACGCCGCGTACAGTCTTGGAGAACAGGTCCGTCATGATCTCCGGTACACCACCGATGGCCTCCAACTCCACCACGGTGAAGCCGGCATCCTCTGTCATGGCCCTCAAGGCGTACTGCGTGTAGCGGTAGTAGTCGAAGGGCTGCTCATGCAGGCCATAATAGAACGGAACGTTCATGATCACGCGGCCACCCGGCGCCAGGATCCGGTACATCTCGCGCACGAGTTCCTCCGGCCTGCGGATGTGCTCCAACACGTCGGAAAGGATGATCGTGTCGAATGAAGCATCGGGGTAGGCGATGGGCTGGTTGAGGTCCTGCTCTTGATCGAGGTGCGGGTTGGGATGCATGCTATTACCCCAATCCACACAGGTGATACTGGAGACATGCTCCTTGTACGTGGCGAAGAGCGGCACCTTCCCACATCCGAGATCGATCAGGCGGCCTCTGGCATACTGTGGCAACGCCCGTTGGTAGAAGCGACCGATCAGGTCCACCATCACCCGCGACGCGATGCCCACCGCCTTGGGATCGCGAGAGCCTTCCAGACGGCCCTTGCGCAGCACGAACTTGCTCGGCGTCCACTGATCGACGTTCCGCATGGCCGCGAAGTAACGCGCTTTCGCCCAAGTGAACACGCCGCTCAACGCCGCATGCGGTCCTCTCCGGTGCGGAACCAGATCGGATATACCGCCAGGAAGGCGAGCGCCATGTCCACGATACCGAATGCGATGCCGGTGGCCAGGTGGAAGACCAGTCCGAGCAACATCCACCTATGGCGCGCCGGACGCCACCAAACAGCCACGGGGAACGTGAGTTGGAAGAAGAGCACCGCATGGTTCACCACCCCGGCGAACCAAGGCACCGCAGCCAACCATGCCGGTCCATAGCTCCCGTCCGTGGCCACGATGCCCATGGCATCACCGGTCAACCACCAGGAACCGGTGAGCTTCTGGATGCCGGTAACGGCATAGGCAAGGAGCAATTGGAACCGGATGATCCAGCCGGCCGTGGCGTAGACGACGTGCGATACTTGAACGCGCTCCATGGTCTGGGTCGTCGGTTCCTCCGCTGGCAGGAAGATCATCCAGAACAGTACGTTGGCGATGAGCTGATGCCCACCCGTGGAGGTGAGCCAAGCGAGGTTGACCAAACTGCTGAAGAGCACCCACTGCACGGCGGTGAAGTACGAACGGGTCGGCAACACCACGGACCGCAAGGCCAGCACCATCACCAGAATGACCGCACCGATGGCCCACTCCGCTGGCAGGAACACGAAGACATGCGTGAGCATGGACAACGCGCCCGGTGGCGGTGGAAGGGCGGACACAGCCGGGTGGATCCATAGCCACTCCGCTGCCCAAAGCGAACTGAAGAGATAGCCGAAGAGCCACAGGTTCACCGCGCGCTGCAACAGCCTGATGGAACGCCAAGGCAACATCATGGTGATGGTAGTTCCAATCGCGTGATGCGCGTTGCCCTCTCCGCTGGCCGTTCCGGATCGGTGATGCAGCGTTGGACCAGCCGAAAGCGCAGTGGCCCAGCATCGCGGGCGATGTCGCGCGCTAAGCCACGAAGCGCACCTGCTAGAATGGGTCGTAGCAAGGTATCGCCGCGCTGCACATCACTGCGGATCAGTTCGGCCAACGGCCTGTCCATGCGGCGCAGCAAACAGTGGCGATCATCGGGAATGAGTGGGCGCCAGTCCGGATCACCCAACCCCACCTCCACCTGGCAATGACACGGGGAAGGGTCCGGCGCGAAGAGGTTCCAGCGCTGGTGGAACAGTGGGCGCACGATGCGTGTGCTCCATGCCTGCAAGCGTTGAGGAACGAAGCCCCCCGGAAGCGTGTACGCGAGCAAGAAGGTCACGTGGATGGCGACCAAGAACGCCACCAAGGACCGGGCACTGCGTGAGGACATGGGCCTGTGAAGATGGGGGATATGCGGGATCCAGGCATGACATCCACCGAACGGATCATCCTAACGACCTTTGAGGCCGCCATGCCCATCAACCCCAACGACCCCTCCCTCCGCTCCTGGATCACCGTACCGAAGGGTAGCGACTTCCCCATCCAGAACCTTCCACTGGGTGTGGCTGCTTGGAATGGAGAACCGCCTGTGCCCTGTACCCGCATCGGTGATACCGTGGTGGACCTGAGCATCCTGGCCGATGTGGCCTTGCTGGATGGACTGGGTATTCCGCGAGAAGCGTTCCTGGAGCCGACGCTCAACGCCATCATGGCTTGCGGCAAACAGGCCGTACGCGCGCTGCGCCAGCGCTTAAGCGAGCTGCTCCGCGAGGGGGAAGCCACCTTCCGTGACGACAACGCACTGCGTGAGGATGCCCTGCTGCCCTTGGACCAGGTAGTGATGCACCTGCCGGTGGAGATCGGTGATTACACCGACTTCTACAGCAGCCGCCAACACGCGTACAACGTAGGCTGCATGTTCCGCGACCCGAACAATGCCTTGTTGCCCAACTGGCTGCATCTTCCAGTGGGCTACCATGGCCGCAGCAGCAGTATCGTGGTGAGCGGAACCGCCATCCGCCGGCCCATGGGGCAGTACAAACCCGCGCCCGACGCCGCACCCGAGTTCGGTGCCACGCGCCAGTTGGACATGGAACTGGAAGTGGGCTTCATCACCCTCGATGGCAAGCCGCTCGGCGAACGGATCAGCACCGGTGAAGCCGAAGACCACATCCTGGGTCTTGTGCTCTTCAACGATTGGAGTGCACGCGACATCCAGGCTTGGGAGTACGTGCCGCTGGGCCCCTTCCTCGGCAAGAACTTCGGCAGCAGCATGAGCCCCTGGGTGGTGCTGTTGGACGCGCTCGAACCCTTCCGTGTGGCATCGCCGGTACAAGACCCGCCGGTGCTGCCCTACCTGAAGCAGCAAGGCCCGCGCCACTTCGATATCGCCTTGGAAGCCGCGATCGCCACGCAGGATCGCCGCGAAACCGTGATCTGCCGCAGCAACTTCAAGCACCTGTACTGGAGCATGGCCCAACAGCTGGCCCACCACACGGTGAACGGTTGCAATGTGCGTTGTGGCGACCTCATGGCCAGTGGCACGATCAGCGGCGACACCGAGGATAGCTACGGCAGCTTGCTCGAACTCACCTGGAAAGGGACCAAACCCCTCCGACTCCACGATGGTACGGAGCGGAAATTCCTGCTCGATGGCGACACGCTCGTGATGCGCGGCCACTGCGAACGCGACGGCGTACGCATCGGCTTCGGGGAAGTGCGCGGAGAAGTACTTCCGGCGATCCCGCTGGCATGAGCGTGACACCCTAACTTTCGGCGGATGAGCGATCCGAAGGGCACGAAGGACGGCAAGGCCGTACAGAAGGTGGAGATCGACCTGGTGAAGGAACGGGCGGAGATCCTGCGCCGCTACCGTGGTCTGCTCCGTTCCATCCGCG
>JAEUTB010000260.1 GCA_016787995.1 Flavobacteriales bacterium
ACCCTTAACGAACCACACCATGGGAAAAGGTGACAAGAAGACGAAGAAAGGAAAGCGCACGATCGGCAGTGCCGGTAAGAGCCGTCCTTCCAAGCGTCGTGCACGCGTAGCCGCAGCGAAGAAGGCTGACGTGAAAGAGGCGGCACCGAAGAAAACCGCCGCCAAGAAAGCCGCCAAGAAAGCGGCTCCAAAGAAAGCCGCTGCCAAGAAGGCCGCTGCTCCCAAGAAGAAGTAAGTACTTCGCCCCGTACAGATGCAAAGACCTCGGCTTCGGCCGAGGTCTTCTGCTTTCATGCAGGCTATTGCGTCTTCAGGGCTGCAGCCGCACCCGTGCCCAGGTACCGTCGGCGAAATGTTCGAATGCGATACGGTCGTGCAAACGTCCGGGCCTACCCTGCCAGAACTCCATGCGCTGCGCACGCACGCGGTAGCCTCCCCAATGCAGGGGACGGGGCACCTCCCCCTCCGCGAAACGTGACTTCCAGCGCTCGTAACGCTCATCCAACTGCTGGCGGTTCTCCACGGCCCGGCTCTGATCACTGGACCACGCCGCGATGCGGCTCTCCAGGGGGCGCGTCGCGAAGTACGCATCGGACTCCTCCGCCGAGACCAGTTCTACTTTGCCTTCGATGCGGATCTGTTGCTCCAGCTGCGGCCAGAAGAAATTCAGTGCGGCCCGTGGATCGCGCTCGAGGTCCATGGCCTTGCGACTGTTGTAGTTGCTGTAGAACACGAAGCCGTTCTTATCGAACGATCGAAGCAGGACGACCCTGCAACTGATGGTCAGGCTGCCCGCCGTGGCCAAGGTCATCGCATGGGGTTCGTGCACCCCTTGGGCTTGCGCGTTCTCCATCCACCGCGCGAATAACGCGATGGGATCGGAGCCGGCCTCTTCTTCGGTGAGGTAGTGTTTGGTATAGTCGATACGATCGTTCAAAGGAGTTGACATGCGATGGCGTTGTATGCTGCGAAGGTATCCGTTCACCACACCCGTGCCACCGTATATCCGATCCATCATGCCGCTGTCGGCCAAGCTTCTTAATTTCCGGTCGTGATGGAGAACGATCCCCTTGACCTGGACCCGAAGAGCAGACTGGAACCTGCGCGCGGCCGGTTGCTCATCAGCGAGCCCTACCTGCCCGATCCTTACTTCCGGCGGACCGTGGTGCTCTTGTGCGACCATAATGAAGAAGGTTCCTTCGGTTTCGTCCTGAACAGGCTTACGGACATGGGCGTGAACGAGCTGCTGGAGAACCTACCACAGTTGGGCGCACCGGTGGGCATCGGTGGTCCGGTACAGAGCAGCAACCTCTACTACATCCATACGTTCGGTGATCGATTGGAAGGAAGCCAGCCCGTGGTGGATGGTGTGCATGTGGGTGGCGACTTCGAGCAACTGCGCAACCTGTTGGCCACCGATCCGCGCCTGACGAAACACGTGCGTTTCTTCGTGGGCTACTCCGGCTGGGGTAAGGATCAACTGGACAAGGAACTGAGCGAGCGCTCCTGGCTGGTGGCCAAAGCGACCAAGAAGCGGATCATGGACGTGAAGAACCAGGACCTCTGGGGCGACAGCTTGCGGGACATGGGACGCTCCTTCGCCCCCCTGGCCAACTTCCCTGATGACCCTACCTTGAACTGACGCGCACAGAAGCGGCCAGTAATTCGGTGAGGACACCGGACATACGATGTGCGTAGCGCTTGGTGCGGTAAGTGCCAGCCCATTGCAAACCCTGCACCGCATTGGTGAAGAAGAGCTCATCCGCCGCCAACAGGTTCTGCGGATTCAACGAACATTCGTACACCTTGATGCCGTTGGCGATGGCCAGGTTGATCACCTGCGCGCGCATTACGCCCCCTACACATCCATCCGTCAGGGACGGTGTATACAGCACCCCGTTGCTTACGATGAAAAGGTTGCCCGAACTGCTTTCGATGATATTGCCGCGATCGTTCTGCAACATGCAGTCGTCTAGACCACGTTGTTGTGCCCACAATGAGGCCATCACGTAATACTGGCAATTCAGCGTCTTGTGCCGCGAGAGCTCGTTCACCGGTTTGCGCATCTCGGGCCAGATGTCCACCAACGCGCCGTTCGTGTTCAAGGTGTAGGTGGGTTCGGTCACCGATGAAAGCTCGAAGGTGAAACCACCGGTGTTCCCCGCGGGACGGTAATATCCATCCGAATCGCGGTAGAGCGTGAACCTGCATCGTGCGTTCGAAAGTCCGGTCCGTTGAACGAGTTCCGCGATGTATCGCTCGAACGAAGAGCGGTCCAGGTTCTTGGGCAGATCGATCCGCAGCAAGGCCGCACCCGTGGTGAGGCGCGCCCAATGGGCATCCAGGAAACACGCATGGCCATCCACCACCCGCATGCTTTCGAACAGACCATCCCCGAAATGGAAGGCCCGGTTCTTCAAGGTGATCACGGGTGCATCACCCGGAAGCACTTGTCCGTTAAGGTTCACCAAGTCGCTCATACCAGACCGTTGGTTCGAAGGGTTCGCATCAAGGACACGTTGGCCTCCACGAGGATACCACGCGCTCCGCAGGAGACCGCAGCTTCCACATCGCGGTCGCGGTCGCCCACCATGACCGAAGCATGCAGATCGATCCCATGCCGTGCCGCTCCGCGCTGCAACAACAATCCGCCGGGTTTACGGCAAAGACAACGACCATGCTGTGGATGGTGCGGGCAGTAGAAGATGTCCGCCACCTCCGCTCCGTGCTGCTTGAGCATGTCGTGAAGGTAGCCATGGATCCGATCCACCAAGGCATGGTCGTAGAGCCCAAGGCCGATCCCGCTCTGGTTGGTGATCACCACGACCTTCCACCCGGCCGCGTTCGCCGCAACGATCGCCTCGGGCACTTCAGGAAGCAGCTCGAAATCCTCGAAGCGTGTGCAATGCGCCCCCAACTCCCGGTTGATGACACCATCCCGATCGAGGAAGAGTCCTTTGTGCATGGCTCACATACCCAATGATCGTTCCAACACACCGAAGTCGAACACCAGCGCAGGCCGCAGGACGAAGGTGAACAGCACGCCGAACAAGGCTCCGTAGAAATGCGCATCGTGTGCCACGTTGTCTCCACCCCGCTTGTCCATGGCATAGGAGTACGCCAGGTAAAGCAGACCGAACAACCAAGCCGGTAGATCGGCAACGAAGAACAACGAGATCTTGTTCGTGGGCAGCATGAGGATCTGCGCGAACACCACGGCAGAGACCGCACCGCTCGCCCCTACCGATCGGTAGCCCGGATCATCGCGGTGTTTGGCCATGCCCGGCAAGGTGGCGAAGAACATGCCGCCGAAATAGAGGACCAGGTAGGCCACGCTACCAGGCATCTTGGCCACCAGTGGATACAAGGCTTCCACGCTGTTGCCGAAAGACCACAGGACGAACATGTTCACCACCAGATGCATGGTATCGGCATGGATGAACCCATGGGAGAACATGCGGTAGAGCTGGTTGCGATGCTGCACCGCGTATGGGCTGAAGAGCAGCTTCTCGAAGACGGAATGGTCCTGGAATGCCGCCATGGACACCAGCACGGTGATGGCGACCAGGAAAAGTGTGATGGACAATTCCACGTTAGCGGCGCAAGTTATCCGTCCGCTCAGTACGTATGGTCACGGATGATGTGCCATCCGTCGGAGTCCTTCCGCCAAAGCAACGAGAAGCCACCACCCAAGGTATCGGCCGTCCGGAAGAGTTCCCACGTACCTGTTACCCAGGCATAGCCCACTCCTGCCGGCACCACTTCATGCAGCACGAAACGAAGGTTACCCATGGCGGCACGGTCCGGGTAGTTCTTTTCATAGTTGAGGGTGACGGCTTCTTTGCCGCAGGTCCGGCCCTTCTTTCCGATGAAACAGATGTCTTCCGCGTATCCTTCCATGAATGCACGGATGTCACCCCTGTCCCATGCGGCTTCCTGCTCGGCCATCGCCTCTCGTATGGATGCCTCCGCAGCGGTATCAGTAGATGGGGAACCACAGGCCCAAAACAGCAACGCGGATCCCGCACCGAGCCGCCATGATCGCCGTAGCGTGGACATTCAGTTCTTGCTCAGGAACGGCCAGCTTTGGGCGGGTGACAACTCCTCGTATTGGAGTTCACCCGCACCGTCGTACCACTGCAACTCCACTACATCGGACTTGCGCCCGCGCGCCGTTCTCTTCGGCACCAGCAGTTCCGCCGGCACACGGTCGAAGACCTTGCGTCGTGGCGTGGGTGCTATGGCCCTCAGGCGTGGCATGCACCGAATGTAGTTCACCGCCAGCATGTTCCCAACACGATGGCGAAGATTTTTCGGCCAAGTGCTCGTACGGCTACACCGGCCGTTCGCCCCGCCCGACCATTGCGCAAAGCCACGAAAAAAGAAAGCCATCCGCCTTTCGGGGATGGCTTCCTGTAGCGCGGGGGAGACTTGAACTCCCGACCTCAGGATTATGAATCATGCGCTCTAACCAGCTGAGCTACCGCGCCATACGCCCGCTCCTTGGGCGAACGGGGCGGCAAATATAACGATCCGGTCCGCAGCGCGATGGGTCGGGCTACACCTTTCATTTGGTGGGGTACACCTTTTGTCTACCTTGGCCCACAACGTATCGTTTACCGTACGCGACATGGCCAAGAGAACGAGCAGCGCGAAAGGCGCCCGCAAACCCGTTAAAGCCGCAGCCAAGCCCGCGCCGAAGAAGGCCAAGGCAGCGCCGGCGAAGAAAGGCAAGGTGGCGCCTCCCAAGAAGAAGCCGGTCGCTACCAAACCGGCTAAGAAAGTGGCGAAAGCCGCTGCGAAGCCCGCAAAGAAAGCGGTGAGCCGCCCCGGTACGAAAGCGCCCGCCAAAGCCGTCAAACAAGCTCCGAAGAAAGCCGCACCCTCCCGCAGTACCGGAGGAAAAGCCCCGCTCAAGAAGGTGGCCACGGCGCAGGTGACCGCCAAGAAGGCGGCTCCGGCCAAAGCCGCTCCAGCACCTCGTCCTGTAGCCTCCAAGCCGGTGGCCCCATCCACTCCGGAGGTGAAGGCGCCGAAAAAGGTGGATAAAGCACCTGCCCCTGTGGTGGAAGCGAAGCCCGTGGCCCCTCCTGCACCCGCCACGAAACCCGCTGCGCCGAAAGTGGCAATAGCGCCAGTGAAGAAACGGCCCGCTAAGGAGCGTGTGGTGATGGAGTTCTACCTGAACAGCAGCCCCAACGCTCTGTACGAATTGCTGAGCACCCCCAGTGGTTTCAGCGAGTGGTATTGTCAGGACGTGGATGTACGTGGTGACCAGTACACTTTCATTTGGGATGGGGAACGTGAAGAGACCACGATGATCGGGCGCAAGGCACCCGAGGTGATCCGATTCCGCCGCAACGACGATGAGGATCCGGAGGCTTTCTTCGAGTTCCGTGTCCGTATCGATGCCATGACGAATGAGGTGTGCTTGGTGGTGACCGACCATGCCTGGCCGCACGAAGTGGCGGAGACCCGCAACCTGTGGACCTCCCAGATCGAGACCCTCGGTCGTGTACTCGGGGCCTGACCCGCATACCATCAACGGCGACTGGCCGTTGTTCCCGCGATGAGACGATTGCACCGGATGATCATCGGCGCCTTCACCGGCCCCTTGCTGATCACGTTCGTCGTGGTGCTGTTCATCCTGGTGATGCAGTTCCTGTGGAAGTACGTGGACGACCTGATGGGCAAAGGCCTGGAGTGGTACGTGCTGCTGGAACTGATGACCTACGCCACCGCCAGTTTCGTGCCCTTGGCCCTACCCCTGGCCATTCTGCTGTCCAGCATCATGACACTGGGTGGTCTGGGCGAGAACAGCGAGCTGGTGCCGATGCGTTCGGCCGGTATGGGACTTTTGCGTATCCTGTTCCCTCTGGTCCTGTTCGTTGGTGCCCTAAGCCTGGCGTCCTACTTCTTCAGCAACAATGTACTGCCGGTGGCGAACCTCCGGTTCCACTCGCTCTTGTGGGATGTGACCCGCAAGAAACCGGCGCTGAACCTGCAACCCGGCATCTTCTACAACGGCATCGATGGTTTCAGCATTCGCGCCATGCAGAAGGACGCCGACAGCGGCACCTTGCACGATGTGCTCATCTATGATCACCGCGCCGCCTTCCAAGGGAACCGGACCGTGGTGCGGGCGCGCACCGGCACCATGCAGCGCAGCGTGGATGGCCACTACCTGGTCCTGCGCCTGGTGGACGGCCACTTCTACGATGAACATTCACCGGCCGGAGATCGTGGGGCTTTCCCCATGATGCGGGGCACCTTCGCCGAGGATGAGATCCGGCTGGACCTCTCGGGACTTGGCCTGGACCGCACCGATCGGGACCTGTTCAAGGACCACTACAAGATGCTGACCTCCGCGCAGCTGCAATTCGCGGAGGACAGCTTGCGGAAGCAATTCGCTTCGCGGGTGGACGAACAGCGGAAGCACCTGGCCAATAGCCTGTACATCACCCGGCCCGATGCGCCGAAGTCCACGCCTTCCATTCCCGGTAACACCAAGCAGTTCATCAATGCCCTTCCACCCGAGGAACGCGGCAATTACTACGATGTGGCCATGAGCATGGTGCGCAACAACCTCAGTTTCATCGAGCGCACCGACGTGGAACGCAAAGGGCGCAAGGAGCAGCTGTCGCGCTTCCAACTGGAATGGCACCGGAAACGCATGCTCGCCGCCGCCTGCTTGATCTTCTTCTTCATCGGCGCGCCGCTGGGGGCCATCATCCGCAAAGGCGGCATGGGCCTGCCGGTGGTCTTCGCCATCATATTCTTCCTCATCTTCCACATCGTATCCTTCTCCACCGAGAAGCTGGTGATCTCCGGGGCATTCGATGCGTGGCCGGGCATGTGGATCAGTTCGATGGTGCTGATCCCCATGGCGGCCCTGCTCACCTGGAAGGCTTCAACCGACAGCCCGCTCTTCGATGCCGATGCGTATTATCGCGGCTGGGAGCGGGTACGCTCCTTGTTCCGTCGCGACCATGCGCATCCTCCAACTGTGCAATAAGCCTCCTTATCCGCCCATCGATGGCGGCAGCAAGGCCATGCACAACCTCACCCGAGGTTTGTTGGCAGCAGGGCATTCGGTGAAAGTGCTCTGCATCAGTACGCCGAAGAACATGTTGGATCCGGCGCAGATCCCGGCCGACTATCAAGCACGCACCCGCATCGAAGGCGTGTTCGTGGACACCAGCGTGAACGTGGTGGATGCCTTCACCGACCTGCTCACCGCGGACAACTATAACATCAGCCGGTTCTTCTCGCCAGATGTGGATATCCGCCTGATCCGTTTGCTCTCCGAAGAGGAATTCGATGTGGTGCAATTGGAGAGTTTGTTCATGACGCCCTACATCGCCACCATACGCCGCTATTCAAAGGCGTCCATCGTGTTGCGGTCGCACAACCTGGAGCATGTGATCCAAGGGCGGATCGCCACGGGGGAAAAGAACTTCCTGAAGCGACCGTACCGGAAATTCCTCGCCAAACAACTGCACGAATACGAGATGGCCGTGCTGGACCGGGTGGATGCCGTGGCCGCGATCAGCCCCTCCGACGCTCAGCACTTCGCCGAGCACGGCACCCGCACGCCCATCGTCACGATCCCTTTCGCGGTGGAGCCTTCCGAGTACATCGTGCAGGACCGCAAGCCCACGGACCATGTCACCTTCTTCCATTTGGGCAGCATGGATTGGTTGCCGAACGAGGAAGGCGTGCGCTGGCTGCTGCAGGAGGTCTGGCCCAAGGTGCTGGCGGCACGCCCCAACGCCCGCCTGGATCTCGCCGGGAACAAGATGCCCGACGAGTTCCTGCAACTCGAGCTGCCCGGGGTGAACGTTCGTGGTCGGGTGAAGAACGCGCAGACCTTCATGCGCGACCGTGACGTGATGGTGGTGCCCTTGTTCTCCGCCGGCGGCATGCGTGTGAAGATCATCGAAGGCATGGCCTTGGGAAAACCGGTGATCAGCACGCCCATCGGTGCCGAGGGGATCGACCACACCGAGGGCTTGAACATCCTGATCGCACGCAACGCCACCGAATTCGCCCAGCACATCATCGCTTTGGATGAGGCCCCGGATTATATGCGCATGCTGGGCACGGAAGCGCGAAAACTGATCGAGACCCATTACGCCGATGCGCATATCGTGAAAGACCTCGTTGACCTCTACGCGCGTTTGCGTTCCGCATGAAGTTGCTCGTTCTGCTCTCGCGTGTGCCGTATCCGTTGGAGAAAGGGGATAAGCTGCGTGCCTACCACCTCATGGTCCGATTGGCACGACGGCACGAGATCATCCTGTGCTGCTTGAGCGACGGTCCAACGGACCCCGAGCATATCGCTCACCTGCGATCCTTTTGTTCGCATATCGAGGTGGTCCGTATCCCACGCTGGCGCATCCTGCTCAAGTTGGGTTCGGCGCTCTTCGCTCGGCTGCCTTTCCAAGTGGCCTATTTCCACCATGGCACTGCTCAACGTGCCATCGACCGGGTGATCAAGGAACACCGACCCGACCATGTGCTCTGCCAGCTCGTGCGCACCACGGAATACGTCCGGTCCCACCCCACCCTGCCGAAGACCCTGGACTACATGGACACCCTATCCAAAGGGATGGAACGACGCACGCGGAACGCTCCGGTACACCTGCGCCCCTTGTTCCAAACGGAGACACGGCGTTTGATCCGCTACGAGAACCTGATGTTCGACCTCTTCGACCACACGGTGATCATCAGCGCACAGGACCGGGAGTACATCTATCATCCCCTGCGTGATCGGGTCGCGGTGATCCCGAATGGTGTGGACACCGAACATTTCGCCCCACGCTCGCAGGAAAAGAAATACGACCTGGTGTTCACGGGCAATATGAACTACCCGCCCAACATCGATAGCGTGGTGTTCCTGGTCCAAAAGGTGTTGCCCATCGTGCGCCAGCAGCGGCCCAGCACCACCTTGCTCATCTCCGGCGTGGACCCGAGCCCGGAGGTGAAGGATCTGGCCCGTCGCGACCCGCATGTGGAGGTGAGCGGCTGGGTGAAGGACATCCGGAACAGCTATGCCTCGGCGCATATCTTCATCGCTCCGATGCAGATCGGCACCGGCCTGCAGAACAAACTGCTCGAGGCCATGGCCATGCGCATGCCCTGCATCACCAGTGCATTGGCGAACAATGCCGTGCGCGCCGAGCCCGGCAAGTGCATACTTATCGGCCAGAGCCCCGAAGATTACGCCACCCATATCCTACGCCTCTTGGATGACCCAGGTGAACGTGACCGACTGGCCCAAGCTGGCTACGACTTCGTCCGCGATCGTTTCAACTGGGACCGCAGTGCGGCTGACCTGGAACGGTTGGTCGTATCGGGAAGTGTCATGGTCTAAGGCAGCCTCCGGGAGCGCGGTGCGCTACCTTTGCGCCTCAACTGCACAGGATGAGGAACACCTTCGACACCATCGAGGCCGCCATCGCCGATATCAAAGCCGGCAAAGTGGTCATCGTGGTGGATGATGAGGACCGCGAGAACGAGGGCGACTTCGTGACCGCGGCCCGCAACGCGACACCGGAAGTCATCAACTTCATGGCCAAACATGGCCGCGGATTGATCTGCGCACCCTTGACGGAGGACCGTTGCGAAGAACTCGGCCTTGGCCTGATGGTGAGCGACAACACCGCTCTGCACGAAACGCCCTTCACCGTGAGCGTGGATGTGAAAGGACGGGGCACCACCACCGGCATCAGTGCGTGGGATCGTTCCCAGACCATGCTGGCCCTCATCGAACCGAACACCAAAGCCGAGGACCTGGCGCGTCCCGGTCACATCTTCCCACTGAAAGCGCGCAACGGCGGAGTCCTCCGACGGACCGGACACACCGAAGCCGCCGTGGACCTCGCCCGCCTTGCCGGCCTTGAGCCTGCAGGCTTGATCGTAGAGATCCTGAACGATGATGGTAGTATGGCCCGCCTGCCACAGCTGCAGGAGATCGCCAAGCAGTTCGACCTGAAGCTGATCAGCATCGAAGACCTGGTGGCCTACCGCATGCGCACCGAACGCTTAGTGGAGCGCCAGGTGGAAGTGGACCTTCCTACCGAACACGGCGACTTCAAGCTGATCGCCTTCCGGCAAACGACGACCGGCGAAGAGCACCTGGCCTTGGTGAAAGGCACGTGGGCGCCCGAGGAGCCGGTGCTCGTTCGCGTACATTCCTCCTGCGTGACCGGTGACATCTTCGGTTCTTGCCGATGCGATTGTGGGCCGCAGTTGCAACGCGCTATGCAACAAGTGGAGCGCGAAGGCAAAGGGGTGATCGTGTACATGCAACAGGAAGGCCGTGGTATCGGGCTATTGAACAAGCTGAAAGCCTACAAGCTGCAGGAGCAAGGGGCCGACACCGTGGAAGCCAACCTTATGCTCGGTTTCGACATGGATGCCCGCGATTACGGCGTGGGTGCCCAGATCCTCCACGACCTGGGTGTGCGCAAAATGCGCCTGCTCACCAACAATCCGCGGAAACGCACCGGCCTTGTCGGCTACGGTCTGGAGATCGTGGAGAACCTCCCCATCGAGATCCAGGCGAACGCGCACAACAGGAACTACCTGCTCACCAAGAAGAAGAAGCTCGGCCACCACTTGGGATTGGACGAGGCGTGATCAGTCGAACTGTCGCTTCTTGCTGGCCGGTCTGAAGTTGTTCTTGAACTTCTGCCAGAATTCACCCAGGGTGTAGAACTCCTCGCGGTAGGCGATACCGGCTCCCTGTGTGGTGGGTGCCTGGTCCGAGCGGTTCAAGTTGCGATCGTTGCTCACACTGAAGGCCTTCGCGCGCAAGCGGCCCTCGGGCGTGAGCAGGTATTCCAATTGGAAGTCACCGATGAAACCACCGTTACCGTTGGTCGAAGAAGCGCCGTAGGTAACGCCGAGGTTCGTGCTCAGGAGCAGCCGTTCGTTGAGCAACTGCGTGCTCATGGCCACTTCCAGCTCGTCCTGCGTGATGTTGTCCCCCGGCCTGTAGTTCACCCCCAGATCGAAGTCATCGCTCAACTTCGACAACCAGTTGCTGAACTGATTGCTGAGCAACTCGCTCCCGGTGGTTTGCACCACGTTACCACCCGGCGTTGGCGATCCGCTACCCGCAAGGCTTTGCGGCTGAATGAAGCGATTAAGCACGATCAAGGCGAACACCTGGCGATTCAGTTCCTGTTCGGTGCTCAGAACGCTGTTCACTTGGGTGCGGATGTCCTCGTCCACCGTTGGCATGCGCACCTCGAAGCCGATCTCCGGGTTCATCAGGTCCTCGCGCAATTGCATCACCACATCCACCGGTACGCGTTTCTTGTAGGCCTCGTTCTTCTCGAACATGATGTCGTAGAGTGGGGCACGCACGCGGTACTGGGCCTGCAGGTCCAGTTGCGCATCCAGGGGATCACCATACCAGATGATGCGCCCGCCTGGTAGCACTTCGAACCTCTTGTTCACCACGTTACGCAGGGTGAAGAGGTAGTCCCCTTCGGTGACCTCCACCTGACCGCGCATCCGGAAGTCGCCGGTCTGGCTTACGTTCATCTCGATGTCACCCTTGCCACGACCCGCCATGATGTCGCCGATGGTGGGATCGAAGATGAGCTCGAAATGGGCGTCCGGTGTCACATGGGTCTTCAGGTCGAGTTCGATACCCGTGAGATCAACGACAGGTTCCTCGAATGCGGCAGTATCGTTGGACACGAAACGGACGAAGCCTGCATCCGATACCTCCGTACTACCTCCCACGGGGAAGTGGATGTCGGTGCCCGGTCCGGTGCTCGCATCCACGGTGATCTCCAAGCGGTCCACGCTCCCGCTCACCTCGATGTCGCCGTTCGCGAAGGCCTTCCCGTAGTACAGTGAATTGTCCGCCACCGATGTGTTGAGCACCATCAGGTTCTTCATATCACCCCACACGTTGAAGTTCCAATCGCTCAATCCATCGTGCAGGATGGTGCCACCGATGCGCGCGGTGTTCCCCAGCTCATCACGCAGGGTCACCAGGTCGAGCGCGAACATGTCCGGAGCGATCTTGACCTCGTTGCTGAAGGTGTACAGGGTGTTGAGGTAATCGATCCGCAAGCCGGCATCCTTCAGGTCCACCACTCCATTCACCAATGGTCGTTCCAGGTTGCCTGCCACTTGCACCGTGCCCGTCACCAACCCTTGGATGTCGCTGATGCCTTCGGGCAGGTAAGGTTCGATGAAGGTGAGATCGAAACGATCGAAGAGCAGGTCCACATCCAATGCGTTGTTGTTCCGTGGTTCCATGCGACCGAGGAAATCAAGGGCTTTGACCGGTCCGCGGGTGAGTTCGCCGCTCAACGCCACGGATCCCGTCTCTTGGGACCAATCGGCATGGAAGCGGATATCCCCAACGGGCTTATCCTCGACCCGGACACTATCCGCACACAAGTAGCTGGTGAGGATCGGCTCACCGTACACATCGAGCACTTGACCATCGCCACCTATCCGCCCGCCTATCGTGGGCCCGTTCAACAGGGGTGTGATGTTGTCCAGGTCCACTTCATCCAACGCGAACGTCATCACTTCCGATGGGTCCCTCGAGATCACCCCATCCAGTGCGATCCGCTGATGGCCGTTGTACAGGACAAGGGAATCGACCACCACAGTGGATGAATCGATGGTGATGGCAGCCACTTCGGGGTTCACCCAGTTCCCGCGCCCGAAGTACAAGGTGGACGGCTGGAGTTCCAGATCGATGGAACGCAAACCGCGCACCAAGCCGATCAATTCCAAACGGCCATTGGTCCCGCGGTTGGACCCGTTCCAGCCGAAGGTGAGTTCCACTTCATCCTGGTAGGCGATCCCTTGCACTTCTGAACCGCTGAACCAGACACTATCCGAAAGGGACTGCCTACTGCTCCGTACCGCGAAGGCCAGCACATCCAAGGTCTTCTCCGTGACCAGGTCCACACTATCCAATAAGAAGCCGCGGTACTCCAAATGCGGAATGGTGGCACTGAGGTCGATATCGAAGACCCGGCTATCGATCGAACCCTTCACCACGGCACCTGGTGCGATGCGTAGGTCTGGGAGCACCAAGTTTAGCAGGGCATCCGAGTTCCCGGTCACCACCGAGAACGAGAATTGCTGTTCGGCATGCTCGAACGATACCTCGTTGCTAAGCGATGGGAAAACGCTATACACCGTATTGGCCACCAGCTCGGGCAACTTGGTAGGTTGAAAGCGCCCTTCCACCCTTGCCGAAGCGAAGTCGGATCGCAATTCCACGATGTTCTTGCCCGCCTCGCGACCACTGCGCAGGGTGATGTCGCCCAACTCATGGTCCTCGGCTCCCACGCAGTACGAAACGTCATTCGCCATGAGTGAGCCTAGAAGGCTATCCGGCGAGAAGCGCCCTGCCGCGGCGATGTCCATCTTCAAGGAATTGTATCCTGGAGCATCCACGAACCCCAGCGCATGGAGATCCATATGCTCCAACTCCGCTTTGAAATCCACTTGCGGCCAGCGCCCGCGGAAGTCGGCGAGACCTTTGAAATGGAACTTCAGGTTCTCATCGGTGGTGGTCAGCTCACCATTGAACAGGTCACGCTCCAGTCGGCCTTTCGTGGTGATGCCCGTCAAGCTCCGACCGTTCACCGTGAGCAAGGGCAAGTTGCCCTCCAGGTCGGCTTGCAAGGAGTTGAAGGATCGCCCGCGCGCTTTGATGCGCATGTTCGCGGCCAGGGGACCGAAGGTGCGTGTTCCGGCCAATGGTCCGATGTCGAATCCTGGGGATATCACACGCCCTGCGATGGTGAAGACATCACTGATGGTGTCGCGTTCATAACTGATGTCGGTATTGAGCACGCCAAGCGCCGTGGTGGTGCTGCCATACGCGGTGAATGCCCGAAGGAATCCCGTGAAGTTCCCGGCGAAGCCGATGCCCCCCGCCTTGTACACCTCTTCGGGGATGGATAACCTGGCCCCACTGGTGAACGGCGGCACAGGAAGCTGGGCCAAGTCCGAGGCTTCGGTGCGGAGCTCGGCGATATCCAGGACCATGAAGGTGTTGGCGATGTCCGGCAGTCCGCTGAGCTCGGCACTTCCCTTGAAGGACGACCGATCACCGAACGCGATCCGCATGTTGCGCCCCTTCAATTCAGCCACCGTACCGCGCACACGACCGCTCAGGTCGATCGGATAACGGACCCCTTCCAGCTCAGGGGCGAAAAGGGCGATGTCCGCGAACTCCAACCGTGCCGTGTCCAATTCCAATCGCATGCGCACCTTTTCGTTGAAGTCATTATAGTCCAACCAGCTCTCCGTGAAGAACTCGAGTTCGCCACGGGCCTTGGAACTGGGCGTGCGGAGGACGAGATCCTCGATCCTGATCCCGCGCCCACTCACCGCCGTATGCCCGCTGATCTCTTCGACCACCAGGCCGCTGTGATCCTTCAGTTCGAAGCGTTGAAGGTCGGCCACGATGGAATCCCCTATCACCTGCAACGCCCGTCCGGCAATGGTCGCGTGGGTGACGTCGACATGCTCGAAGTCGACCCCGAAAGGGATCCGTGGTGTATTCGCATTGGCGTAGGAGAAGTGTAGCTCGGCGATGTTGAACCGCTTGCACCGGATGGTCCAATCCTCCCCGGTCGACGTGGTATCACTACTGCCCAGGCGATCAAGCAGCAAGGTGAGGTTGCTCTTCACCTCTCCCGGTGGTGTGCGTAGAGCGAAACGAGTTCCCTGGAGTTCCAAGGCCCCCATGGTGATGAGGTTCGCTCGAGGGTGGATGCGCAAGGTCCGCACACGCAGGGCCGCGGCCGCCAGCAGCGTATCGCCATCGAGGTCGGCCACGTAGATCCGTTCCAGCACCAGCTCGCCACGGAGGGATAAGGCCACGCGACCGATGCGCACTTCGGTCCCTAGTTCAGCGGATGCCTTGCGGCCCAACCAGTCCACCACCCGGTTCTGCACCGGAGCCCACAACAACAACAAGGCCCCCGCAAAGACCAACACGAATAGCGCGGCCAGTGCCCAGGCGATCCCACGTGCCAGTCTTCCGGTCCATCGGTATAAGGTACGAGCGGCCAGGAGGATCGTAGTTTTGCCCGCTTGTGTACGCAAAAGTCGGGCCTTGTGCTCCAAAAGTAGCCCCATGGCCACACCCGTGATCATCCTTGGCATCGAAAGCTCCTGTGATGAGACCGCAGCGGCGGTCCTTGTGGATGGTACGTTGCGCTCGAACGTGGTGGCCGGCCAGGATGTACATGCCCAATGGGGCGGCGTGGTACCCGAATTGGCCAGCCGGGCGCATCAGGAACACATCGTGCCCGTTGTAGAGGCTGCGTTGCGCGCTGCCGGTGTCGATCGGCACGACCTTTCCGCCATCGCCTTCACACAAGGGCCCGGATTGATCGGTGCGTTGCTGGTGGGGACCTGCTTCGCCCGGTCCATGGCCCAGGCGCTCAGCATCCCGTTGTTGGGCGTGGACCACATGCAAGCACACATCCTCGCTCATTTCATCCGCGACGGTGTTGAAAGGCCGACCCCGGAATTCCCTTTCCTGAACTTGACGGTGAGCGGGGGCCATACCCTTCTAGTGTTGGTGCGGAGCCCGCTGGACATGGAAGTGCTGGGCACCACCTTGGATGATGCCGCCGGTGAAGCTTTCGATAAGGGTGCCAAGGTGTTGGGGCTTCCCTACCCTGGTGGTCCATTAGTGGACAAACATGCGCTGGGGGGGGATCCTCGGAAGTACGTTCTCCCCATGCCCCAGATCACAGGGGCTGACATGAGCTTCAGCGGGGTGAAAACAGCATTCAACAACCTGGTGCAACGTGGTGTGCAGGCCGACCCCGCGTTCACGACCAGAGAATTACCCCACCTCTGCGCCTCGTTGCAGCAGTCCATCGTGGACATTCTGCTGCGCAAGGTGCATCGGACCGCACGGCGCACGGGGGTAAGGCATGTGGCCATGAGCGGCGGGGTGAGCGCCAATTCGGCGTTGCGCTCGCAATTCCAAGCGATGGCCGACCGGGAAGGCTGGCAGGCGCACGTGCCTCCGCTGGCCTATTGCACGGACAATGGGGCCATGATCGCCATGGCCGGGCATTTCCTGCTGGAGGCGGGCCGGACCGTAGGGCTGGATGCCGTCCCACACACCCGGTAGTTCAAAGGCTCGGCAAGCTATTTGCCTCGCCTCGGCGCTCACCCGCTACATTTGCGGCGCCGTTATGGATAGAAAGGCCCCAATATTCCGTACTCCCTGGCTCCTCGCTGCGGCCGCACTGGTCGGTTGCTTTTCCTGTGGTTCCTTGGTGGCGCAGGAAAGCAGGATCCTGGTGCTCCGGGGCGATTCGTTGCTGAAATTGGAGAAGCCCCAGCGGGCCT
Organism: Flavobacteriales bacterium; assembly: GCA_016787995.1. Taxonomy (GTDB): domain Bacteria; phylum Bacteroidota; class Bacteroidia; order Flavobacteriales_F; family PHOS-HE28; genus PHOS-HE28. The sequence goes on from JAEUTB010000260.1 coordinate 16,375, forward strand.
TGGAGTTCTACGAAAAGGCCGTTCAAGCGGACCCGAGCGCTGACAACCTGCTGGCCCGTGCCAAGGCGTGGTTCGTGATGGACCGGATGGACCGATTCCTGTTGGACGTGGATGCCGCACTGCGCAAGGACAGTGCTTCGGCCAACGGTCACTATCAACGCGCGCTCTACGCCTATCGTGCCCAGGATCCCGCGAAGGCGGAGTACCACGGTACCAAAGCCGTTGAACTCGCGAAACAACCCTACCTCAAAGCACAGGCCCAAGTGCTTCGCGGTCAGGTACGGGGCGAGGCGAAGAAGAACCAACTCGCGATCGACGACCTGGAGCAGGGGCTGACCTTGGTCTCCAATGATCCCGAAGCGATGAAGACCTTGGCGCGGTTGTATGACCAGGAAGGAAGGCACGCCGATGCGCTCGCCTTGTTGGAAAAGCTCTGTGTCATCGAACCAGGACAGGTGGGGCATTGGACCAACCGGGGCTTCGAGCTAACGATGCTCGGTCGCTATGACGAGGCGCTTACCATGATCGGTGAAGCGCTTTCCATGGACAAGGATGAACCGGTGGCGTTGAGCAACCGTGCCTATGTGCGGATGATGATGGGCCAGGACGCGGAAGCGTGGAGCGATGTGGAACGCAGCTTGCGCTCCTATCCTGCCAATGCTTTCGCGCTGCGGACGCGTGCCATGTTGCGCTTGCGTAAGGGTGATCGCGCCAAAGCCTGTGAAGACCTCACCTTGGCCAAAGCCCTAGGCGGCGTGCCCGAGGTGGAACAGCTGATCAAGGAGAACTGCGACACCAGCAACTCCCCACAGCGTCGGCGCTGAGCGCTACTCCACAAGCAGGAGTTTCCCGGTGATCGAGCGGCCATCGTCCGTGAGCAACGTGATGCTATGGACCCCTGGATGAAGCCCGGCGGCCACCTCTGCCCTACCCGCGGCTGTGCGTAGCCCGTTGAGGAGGACACGGCCTTGGAGATCACGAATGGTGATCAAGCCGTCCACCCCATCCGGCGTGGCGATGGTGAAGCCTCCTTGCGCAGGCACCGGCCATATGCGGAGGTTCTGCATTCCTGCCCTTTCAGACACTGCCGCATCCACCGATGCGGCCAAGGAAAAGTCATCGAACGCGGCTTCAACAAGGTTGTCCTCTGGCGAAGGATCCTCGGTATACACCAATAGGCGCATCGTGCTCGTGGCTTCGATATGGTCGGCTACACGGATGTTACTGAAGCGCCATTCGGAAGCGCTCTCGCTGGCCTCCACGGTCTGGATGGCCACCGTGTCCGTGCCGTTGGCCAGAGAGATCACCAACGCATCGTTGGAAGCCGTCAACCCGCCTTCGGCGAAGAACCAATAGTGGTAGCGCACATGCGCATCGGGCAGCCCCGTGGCATCGAATACCGGTGAGGTGAGCATGGTGCCGCCCTCATCCACATCGGCGTTGGTGGCAGCACCACCACTGTTGCCCGTAACGAAGGCCTTATCCCGGCAATCGCCCTCCACATCGGATCCGGGGTTGGCCACCTGTTCTTGGAAAGTGGTACCAGAAGGGCGACCTCGCTCCCACACCCCACGCGAGGCGGTCGCACTCACCTGCCAACCGAGGTCCATGGCGAAGTCATCCGAATACCCCCGTTCAAGGTCGATCGTCCACCCTTGTACAGCCGCATCATTCACGACCAGATCGGCAGGACAGACGCCATGCCAACCCCAAGCGACCACATCCACCGTGTAGGCCCCATTGAACACGTTGGGGAAGCTGAAGTTGCCATCCGCATCCGTGGTGGTCTGGAACGTGTACGTCTCATTCACCATCCAGACTTGCGCATTCGGCACGGGCTCTAGGGTGCCCGAAGTACGTACCACACCATCCACCACATAGCTCGGCAAAGGGACCAGCTGAATGTCCAACTCCGTGGTGGAAGCTGTTTGCAGTTGGACATCGGATATACTTCCTGGGAAATAACCCGGCGCTGTTGCGGTGACGGTGTACGAGCCTGGCAGCAAGGTTCCCATGCTGTACTCACCGGATATCCCGGTGGTGGCAACAGCATTGGTGGAAGCGATGCGCACTTCGGCCGCCCCCACCGGTGTGCCGCCCACCGTGCTGGTCACCTGGCCTGCGATACCGCAACCCCGCACGTAGGTGGGGTCGAGGATGAACAAGCCTTCTTCGATGTCCGAAATGATCAAGCGCCCAGAGGGAAGGAACGGATACACCCCCCAAGCGCCGAAGAACCCGTTCCCACTAAACGGCGAGGTATCGAAGCTGCCCACTTCGATGAGGTTGTCCGGCTGTGAGCAGTCGTAGATGGACACTCCGTAGGTGTAGTAGCTCTGGACCAGAAAGTCACCGGGGAGCCAGTAGGTATTGTGTGGTATGGCCCCACTGCCGCCATCGCTGCGCAACTTGTCCAAGTACTGGATGTCCGAAGGATCGCTGACGTCATAGGCGGCCACGTACGCGTTGGTGCGTTCATCGGTGGTGTACAGGTAGCGGCCTGAATCATCCAACCAGACGTTGTGGGTGAAGTTGTTGGGCGTGGTCTGCAAACCAAGCAGCTCCGGCTGTGACGGGTCGCTCACATCGAGGATGGAAAAAAAGCCATCGAGGATATGTGCCGCGTACAGGGTATCGCCGCGCGCGAAGGAATCGTGCACATACCATTGATCGAACTGCCCCACCCTGACCGGCGACATCGGATCCTGCGTGAGGTCGTACATGATCACTCCACCAGTGCCCTCATTGGCACCATGGATGTACAGCCGACCATTCTCATCGATGAAGAGCGAATGCGAGGTGTCCCACGCGGGGTCGAACCAGACCGTGTTGGGCAGCTCGGAACTCTGCGGCAATGGCGAGAGATCCACGATGGTGAGTCCACCCCCATCCGCTTCCGTGGTGATGTAGGCGTGATCGTTCCACACCTTGATCTCGCGCCAGATGGAGGAAGGCCCCGGGAGGAAGAAAACCTCCTGCGGATCGGCAGGGTCCGAAAGATCCACGACCGAGAAGCCACCGTTCACGTCATCCGTCCCATTCACCCCAACGAGCGCGTATTCATTCCCCGCACCATCCACGTACCCCCACAGGTTGGAAATGTCGCTGCCGTGCAGATCCTGATAGGAAAGTGTACCAACGAATTCTATGTTGACCTGTGCTCTTCCGTAGACGGGGATCATGAAGGGGGTCAACAATAGAGCCGCACCGATGATGCGCAAGAAGCTTGGGGACATGAGCACAAGGTAAAACCAAGAACCCGAGCGCGGTGTGTGTTCATGACCACTGGTGTATCCAGATGGCTCGCTTTCCTAGGAGGGCTGCGGTGCTCTGGATCAGTCCGGTCCAGAACGAAGCAGGCGCATCGAGGTGATGCGCCTGCTCCTGGGGATCAAACCACGATCAGCGTTTCAGGACCCGCTGTTGCTTGGAGGAACCATCCTTCATGGTGACCGTGAGGATCAGCACACCGGTCGGTACACCATCGAGGTCCAGGGTGATGACACCTGAGCTGCCCCTCACCTGTTGTGCATCGATCAGACGTCCCGCGGCATCAAGCAAGCGGAAAGCTTCGACCTCACCCGCTGCCGAGAAGTGCAGCTCATGTTCAACCGGGTTGGGCCAGATGCTCAAGTCCGCGTTGGTAGTGCCGCGCACGACCGCCACGACAGGTCCATAGGTGAACGTGCCATCGGTGTCCACCTGCTTCAGGCGGTAGTAGCTCGTTCCGCTCAGGGGCTCTTCGTCCATGAACATGTAGTGGTTCGTGGTCTGGCTATTGCCTGCACCATCGACGGTGCCGATGGCCTCGAACAACACACCATCTTGTGAGCGTTCCACCTCGAAATGATCGTTGTTCATCTCCACCGCAGTGGACCAATCGGTGCGCACCGTGGTGCCTTCATCGACCGCCGTGAAGGAGATCAGCTCGATCGGCAAGGGATTCGCCAGACCGGTGGAAGCCAAGGTGAACAGTGAGGGCGTTGCGAAAAGAGCGATCGGTGCGGCAGAGGTGATCGTTCCCGTGGTAAGGGTGCCGATGGCCGTTCCACCATGGTCCTTCCATTGTGATCCGTTCCAACGTGCCACTGCCAACTGCGACAGATCCGTCACTCCACAACTGCGCGGTGTGTTCCAGGAGAGGGTCACGGAAACGTTGGTGGTGCTGTTGGTACGGTCCAGTATCCAGTACTCACACTGGCTCAGGTGATCGATGGTGGGGTCTTTGGAGAGATGGGAGTACGTGGGATGGGTCGTAGCCGCTATGTACCGCGCAGTGAAATGGTGGGTATTCACCGCTGGTGCGCTGATGCTGATCGGCGCTAGTTCGCCACCACTACCCACGGGGAAGGTGAACGCGGTGTTGCCGATCTTCCGAACGAAGCCATCCACGTAGCTGCTGGCATCGGCCGGATCGCTGAAGGTGATGCCATTGGCGAGTATCAGCAGCCCGTTGCTGGTGGATGTCGCGGCCATCGGCTTGATGACGCCCGAAGTGAAAGCCATGTCCAACGTCACGTTGACCGAGCCCAACAACTGCAGCTCACCCGCACCGGTCATGGCGAGGGTGAGGTTGCGCACTTGGGGCGGGAAGGTGGCATCGCTATTGAAGGTCTGGGGGGAGGTTCCATCGAATATCGTGCGGCCTGCGCTCGCACCGAATTGCACGGAGCCCGTTGAACCCGCGGTGCTGACGTTCTTACTGAAAGTGGTGTTGAACGTGTTGTTCACCACAAGAGTACCTGCACCCAGTCGACGGAACGTGGCATTGCCGTTGAAGTCATCGGCAGCGCTGACGGCCAGCGCCATTGCTCCACTGGCGTTGATGGTGACATCGCCGTTGAAGACGTTCCCACCACCACTGTTGTTCGCCGTGGTACCGGTCTTGTTCATGACCACATTGCCATGGAACGTTCCTCCGCTCAATGTGAGGTTGCCCGAGGTGGTGGTGAGGTCTCCGAAGAAGACAGCACCGCTTTGGAAGGTCAAGCCCGTGTTCACACCACCGCTCAGTGTGGTGGAAGAAGTGGCTTGTTTGGTGAAGTTCCGGAACGTGATCGTACCCGCCGTGAAGCCGGTGGACCCGATGCCAAGGATACCGGTGGATACCACGGATGTACCCCCACCGTTCCCGAAGTTGATCCCGCCGGCACCAGTGCTGTTCAGCAACAGGTCGCCGTTGTATTGATCGTTGCCGGTATTGGCCATGTTCCAGCCGCCACCACCGGTGTTGATGAGTTCCGTATTGGCCGCGAACAGGTTGTTGCCCGTGCAGCTGTTACCGTTCACGCCGGTCTTTCGAAAGAGGGCCGTTCCGTTGTACGTGGAGCCGTTCAAGAACAAGTTCCCGGCAGTAGCGGTAAGGTTCCCGTTGAAGGTGGTGCCCGACTGGAGGTAGAAGTTGGCTCCCGTCCCGAGCGAAAGCGCTTGCGGTGTGGCTCCCACTTGTGTGAATTGGCGCAACAACAGCGTACCCGACGCGAAACCGGAAGCGCCCACGGCAATGGTCCTTCCAGCTGCGAGCGTGCTGGTGCCAGCCACTTGACCGAAGCTGATCTGACCCGTGCTCGTGCTGTTCAGGCGGACATCCCCATTGAATTGGTCATTCACGTTGTGGTGCAAGCTCAAGTTCCCAGTACCTGACACCGTGAACTCAGCGAGCTGGTTGAAGACGTTACCGCCGTCGGAACCATCGCCGCCCGCTCCGCTCTTGGTGAACCGCGCCACTCCATTGAAGATGGTTCCATTCAAGTACAGTCGACCCGATGTGGTGGTGATGTCACCGTTGAATGTGTTACCGGTCGATAGCGTCAGGCTCGCATTGGAACCTAGAAGCAGAGATTGTGGCGTGGTACCGACTTGGGTGAAGTTCTTGATCCATAGTGTACCGGAATCGAAGGTGCCAGGAGCAGCAGTGATGGTGCGCCCAGCGGCCAAGGTGGCCGATCCCGTGTTGTAGCCGAACGTGAATTGTCCACCGCCCGGGTTCACCAATAGGATGTTACCGTTGAAGGTATCCGGTGCCGTTTGATCCAAGGACAAGTGGCCATTGCTGGTAAGCCTGAACGTGACGTTGCTGTGGAAGGTGTTGTTACCGATGGATCCGTCGCCGGCATTGTTGGTCTTGGTGTGATCGCCAACGCCATGGAACGTCGTGCCCTGGAACAATAAGCGGCCGGAAGTGGAAGTCACATTCCCGTTGAAGGTGCTGCCCGAGCCGAACTCCAACATTGCGCTCGTACCCAGGTTCAATACCTGCGGTGTGCCGCCCAATTGGGTGAAATTGCGCAGGACCAAGAACCCGGCGTTGTAGCCGAGACCGCCAACGGTGATCGTACGACCTGCTGCCAACACAGCCGACCCGGTCGTGGCGCCGAACGCGATCTGGCCGGTGGACGTGTTGTTGACGATGAGATCAGCATTGTAGTAGTCCGTTCCGTTGGCTTGGGCCAAGCTGAGGTTACCCGTGCCCGTGTTCACGAACTCCGTACGACCATTGAACGTGTTACCACCATGGCATCCATCACCGGCAGGACCGGTCTTGGTGAAATGGCCCGTTCCGTTGAACGTACTTCCATAGAACAACAACCTGCTCGATGTGGTGACCAGATCGCCGTTGAAGGTATTCGCCGGATTGAACACCAGGGTAGCCGCAGGTCCTAGTAGCAAGCTCTGCGGTGTTGGTCCGAGTTGGGTGAAGGACTTGAGGTACAGGTAGCCCGAAGCGTAACCAAGGGGCCCGACAGAAATGGTCCTCCCGGCCGCCAAGGTGGCAGAACCCGTGTTGTTGCCGAAGTACATGCCACCGGTACTCGTGTTGTTGAGGATGATGTCCCCGTTGAACACATCGGGATTGTTCGCGTTCAGGGAGAGGTAGCCCGTATTCGTATTCACGAATTCAGCGGTGCCATGGAACGTACATCCCCCGTCGCTACCATCGCCGTTAGGTCCGTTCTTCACGAAACGACCATCGCTGTAGAACGTGGTGCCGAAGAAGTAGACCTCCCCAGAGGTGGAGTTCACAGGTCCTCCGATCTCCGTTCCTGGAAAGAACAGCAAACGTGCCGCATCACCGAGCAGCAGATCCATGGGTTCGGAGCCAAGCTGCACGAAGCGTCGGAACAAGAGCGTACCTCCCGGAAATCCTCCAGCGCCGATCCGTACGGTCCTGCCCGCAGCCATCGTACTGGTGACCGCGGCTGAATTGCCGAAACGGATCTGACCACCCCCTGTGTTGGTGAGAATGACATCACCGTTGTATTGGTCGGCAAGGCTCTCGGCCATGTAGATCAAACCGGTGGACGTGTTGTTGATCTCCAAGTCATCTTGGAAAACGTTCCCTCCTGCGGAGGCATCGCCACTTGGTCCGATCTTCGTTACGGTGACTCGCGCATTGAAGGTGCTTTCACGAATGAGGATGGTTCCTGCTGTCGCGGTCAGGACGCCATCGAACTCACAGCCCGGATAGAAATAGAGTCGACCCAGTGAACCCAAGGTGATGTTCTGTGGGGTGGGCCCCTCCTGTTCGAATCCACGAAGCAACAAGAGGCCGGAATCGAATCCACCGGACCCCACGGATATGGTGAACCCATTCGCCAGTATCCCCACGCCCGTTCCGCTATTTCCGAAACGGATATCGCCTCCACTAAGGTTCGAGAGGAACACATTCCCGAAGTATCGATCGGTATCGTTCTCCGCGAAGTAGATGCTCCCGATGCCGGAATTGATCAGTTCGAGTTCTCCACTGAAGATGTTCCCACCTGGGGACACATCTCCCGTTGGTCCGGTCTTCGTCAACCGGCAATCACCACGGTACACCGCACCGCGCGTGTGGAATTGACCTACGCTTATGGTGATATCCGCTTCGAACTCGGTGTTCTCCATGATGTACAGTCTCGCGGTAGAGGTCATATTCAGCACCTGAGGCGTGCTGCCCAGTTGCTTGAAATTACGCAACACCAACATCCCACTCGTGAATGTGCCCGCGGTGATCGTGCGGCCCGAAGCGAGTTGTGGACTGCCGCCACCATTCCCGAACCGTATCTCCCCGCCATTTGTATTCGAGATCACTACATCACCGTTGTAGACGTCGTTGGCGCTTTCGGACAGGTGATGGTTGCCCGTGCCTGTATTGTTGATCCTGAGGGTGCCGTTGAACACGTTCGCACCAGGACTGCTATCGGAAAGTCCACCGACCATGTTCAATGTGCACGAGCCATTGAAGGTGCTGCTGGAGATCTCATAACTACCTCCGGTGATGCTCAGGTCGCCGCCGAACGAGCATCCGGTGCGGATGTAAACCCGGGTGTTCGTACCGAACACGAGGGTCTGCGGTGTTGATCCGAGCTGGTTGAACTGCCGCATCAAGAACTGTGCGCCGGTGTACCCGCCAGCACCGACCGAGATGGTCCTGCCGGCAGCCAATGTGGCCGTACCCGTCGATTGCCCGAAACGGATCGAACCCGTTGATGTGGTGCTCACTCGGATGTCGCCGTTGTAGATATCCACACCCGTGTTGCATGGCCCGAAATGACCGGTGCCGTTGTTGGTAAGATCGAGATCTCCGTTGAACACACAGCCACCATTACCCCAGTCATCCGTATTGTCGTTCTTCACATAGGTAGCATCACCGTTGACGGTCCCACCGTGGAGCAGGATCGATCCTGCGGTGACCGTAAGATCACCACCGAATACGGTTCCAGGGTACTGTACGAAGGTGGTATTGTTCCCCAGGGTGAGCACTTGGGCCACCGCACCACTGATGGTGAAGTTGCGCATGTGCAATCGACCATTCGTGAAGCCCGTGGATCCGATGTACAGCATGCGGCCAGGTGCCAGGGTGGATGTACCACCGCCATTGCCGAATACGAACCCTCCAGTGCCCGTGGAGTTCACCAACAGATCGCCGTTGTAGAGATCGGCACCGGAATTGGCGAGGTACAGTATGCCCGCACCCGAGTTGATGAACTCGGTGTTGCCGTTGTACGTCGTACCGCCGCTGCTGTATTCGTTGGTGATGCCCGTTTTCGTGGCCATCAACGTGCCATTGAACGTGGATCCGTTCATGTACAGACCAGCCGATGCGGTGACCACATTCCCGTTGAAGGTGGTGCCCGACTGGAAATACAACGTTGACGTTCCCGAGAGTACGATGTTCTGCGGTGTACCACCCACTTGGGTGAAATTCCGGAACAACAACGAACCCGTGTCGTAAGTACCTGCCGTGATCGTGCGCCCTGCGGCCAGCGTTATAGTGCCGGTATTCTGACCCATCCAGATACCACCACTACTTCCCGTGCTGTTGAGGACCACGTCCCCGTTAAGCGCGGTCGTACCGGTATGTCCGAGGTAGAGGCGGCCATTCGTTACCGTTACGGTCAAGGTGCCGTTGAACACGGTGTTCCCGGTGCTGTAGTCGTACCCAGCACCGGTCTTCGTCAAGCTCACCGGGGCGTTGAAGATGCCATCGTCGAATTCAAGCACACTGGTGGTCCCAGTGACCGGCACATCGAACGTCGTTCCACCGAAATTCAAGGTACCGGCCGGGCTATTCGCCGCGAAGGTCCCGTTGGCGACCGTGCCACCGTTGAACGTACCGTTGCCGGTCGCCGTCAATGTGTATCCACCCAGGTCCACGGTGCCTGAGTTCACGGTCAGGTTGTTCACCGTACGGTTTGCGTCCAGCACCGGAGTAGCTCCGGCTGAGACGATCACCGCATTGTCGGCCGGCAGCGGAAATCCAGTCGCAGGTGTCCAGTTGGCCGCTAGGTTCCAGGCACTACTGGAACTGCCATTCCACGTGTAGGTGGTCTGTGCTTCGAGGGCTATCGGTACCAAGCCGAGCAGCAACCCGAACCAAAGACCATCCCTGTGGAGTTGCGCACGAGATCCGTTACGGACGCTGTGAAAGAGTCGAGATAGGAGCATTCTTCCGCTGGTTTTTCGCTCATCGACCAACGGGAGAGGTGGAGGCGGTGAGCGGCCGTTATACTCGACGACCAGCAGATTTGTTTCGACGAACGGATCTCAGACGGATTTCATCGCCCGCCATGAGCATTGATGGCGGCCAGGAAACGCTCGGCATACAGCCCGGCCTTATGGTCCCCTACTCCATTCACGAGCCTGAACTCATAGAGGGTTCGCGGTCTGCGTTCGGCCATATCCACCAAGGTGGCATCACTGAACACGATATAGGCCGGTTTCCCGATCTCCTTCGCGATGGTCCTTCGGAGTTCCTTCAACGTACCAAGTAGTTCGGCACTTGGGTTCGCCCCTTCGATCGGCACTGACGCTCGGCGCAACTTCGGCCGCTCCTGTCGCTCCTTGATCGTCTCCGGTGTCACCAAGCGCACCTCGCGATCGCCATTCAGGACCGCTCGGCCAGCCGGACTCAGTTTCAGATGGTGATGGTCGCGGTAATCCACTTCGAGCAGTCCGAGTTGGATGAACTGCTGCAAGAAGAGCACCCAGGCGAAGGCGCTCGTATCGCCACCAGCACCAAAGGTCTTGATGCGGAACAACTCTTTCTCCTTGACCTCCGGGCTGTACGTTCCCTTCAGTACATCCACGAGCACGCTCATGGCGAGCTGCTCCTTGGCCCTCACGACAGCGCTCAGCGCCTTTTGCGCCAACACGGTGCCATCGAAGTACTTAGGCGGATCCTTGCAAACATCACAGTTCCCGCAAGGTGCGGTGGTGGCCTCGCTGAAATAGCTAAGCAGGATGGTGCGCCGACAAACCTGAGCTTCGGCGTATTCCTTCATCCGGTCGAGCTTCGCCATCACCACATCCCGATAGCGGGGGTCTTCGATCTCCTGCGCGAAGTGTACATGCGTCTGCACATCCGCGTAGCTGTAGAACAGGATCGTCTCGGCCGGCTTTCCGTCCCTTCCTGCGCGACCGATCTCCTGGTAGTAGCCCTCAACCGTACCGGGCATGTTGTAATGGATCACGAACCGCACATCGCTCTTGTCGATCCCCATGCCGAAAGCGATGGTGGCACAGATGATGTGCAACTTGCCTTGGATGAAATCGTCCTGCACGCGACTGCGTTCATCGGCATCCAGCTTGGCGTGGTAATAGGCCGCCTTCACCCCGATACCCTGCAACTTGAGCGCGAGTTTCTCCGCACCAGCACGGCTATTGCAATAGATGATCCCGCATTGGCCAGCATGGCGGCCCACGATGCGCTCGATGGACTTCCATCGGTCTTGACCGGGGAGCACCACCAACGATAGGTTCGGCCTGTCGAAGCTGCTGATGAACACGCGTGGTCGATCAAGGCCCAAGTTGGCCGCGATGTCGCCCCGCACCGTACGATCCGCCGTGGCGGTGAGCGCCACCACGGGAACGTTCGGGAAACGCTGCTTCAAAATGTGCAGTTGCTTGTACTCCGGACGGAACGAGTGGCCCCAACTGCTGATGCAGTGCGCTTCGTCCACAGCGAAGAGCGAAACACCGGTGTTTAGCGCGGATAGTTCATCCAGAAAACCTTGCTGGAAGAGCCGCTCCGGTGAAACGTAGAGCAACTTCAGGGCCTTCTGCCTAAGCTGCTCTTGGATCAGGCGTTCCTCGTTGAACTCGAGCGAACTGTTCAGGAACGCGGCTGGCACACCATTGCCTTGCAAGGCCTGTACCTGATCCTTCATCAAGGCGATCAGCGGGGAGATCACCACGGTGAGGCCGTCCAAGGCTAAGGCCGGCACTTGGAAACATAGGCTCTTGCCACCGCCAGTGGGCATCAGCACCACCGCATCCGAACCACCCAACACATGG
>JAEUTB010000261.1 GCA_016787995.1 Flavobacteriales bacterium
GGTGCCGTAGATCACCAGCAGGAGAACGATCGCCTTGATGAAGCCTTTGAACATCTCCTCCCCCTTGCCGTGGAAGTGGAACGGGTGGCCATCAAGCTCGGTGTGTTCGTAGTACCAGCTCAGTTTCCGGGCCTTCGCCCAAGGGTAATAGAGCCCTAGCGTGATGAAGGTGAGCAGCATGTTCACGATGAGTACGATGAACAAGTCGCCCCCTTGCCCTTTGAAGGCAAGCCGTTTCATGGGTGAGGTTACGAACATGGTAGTGGGGTTGGTGGTGCGGAAAGATAATCGGGGCGACCGAACCGTAAAGGTCGCAGGTGCCGCTGAACCGTTCCGAACGGCTTCCTTTGCAGTCCACCCATTGCACACCGCCCATGCCACATGCTTCGGACCTCGACTACATCCGCGCTGCCATAGCGTTGGCGAAAGACGGGATGGAACGTGGTGAAGGCGGCCCCTTCGGCTGTGTGATCGTGAAGAACGGCGTGATCGTGGGTCGGGGGAACAACCGTGTAACGAGCAGCAACGACCCTACTGCCCATGCGGAAGTGGTGGCCATACGCGAGGCCTGCAAGCAGCTTGGTTCGTTCCAACTGGAGGGCTGCGTGCTCTACACGAGTTGCGAGCCTTGCCCCATGTGCCTTGGCGCGATCTACTGGGCACGCCCGGATAGGATCGTGTTCGCGGCTACCCGGGAGGATGCGGCGGATGCCGGCTTCGACGACCAATTGATCTACGACGAACTACCCCTGCCCTACCAGGAACGGCGCATCCCGACGGGGCATGAGCTGCGGGAAGAAGCGCGCACCGTTTTCCACGCCTGGAAGTCGAAGACCGACAAGATCCGCTACTGAGCGAGAGCGTGCATGGGTGTCATCGCAACGCTCAGCTTCGTCCTAGCACTGGTCTATGGTGTGCGGCTCAGCCGTCGCGGCAAGCGGCTGGCTAGCTTATCCGCCGAAGAACATCGGGCGATCCTGTCGAAGTACGCCATCCAATATCAACGCCTGCCGGATGCGGAGAAGGACCTGTTCGAGCGGAAAGTAGCCTTGTTCGTGAACGAGAAGACCTGGGTCGGTGCTGGAATGCGCGTAGCCCCGGAGATGAAGGTGATGATCGCCGCTTGCGCAGCCCAGTTGCTGCGGGGCTTCCCCGAAGTGGAATTGCGTCACTTCGACCGCATCGTAGTGTATCCGGAGAGCTACCGGTCCCACCGCAGTGGGCGGCTGCACCAAGGCGAGGTACGCCCGGTGGTCGGGATGATCATCATTTCATGGGAGGACTTCGTCCACGGCTATGCGCACAGCCGCGATGCGCACAACGTTGGCCTGCACGAGATGGCCCATGCCCTTTGGTTCGAGAACGACATCCTCAATGGAGAGCAGCACTTCCTGAATCCGTCGCTACTCACGGAATGGAAGAAACTGGCCGAATCGGAGATCAAGGAGATCAAGACCAAGGGAGGCCGTTTCCTCCGCGGCTATGCCGGCACGAATCAGGCCGAGTTCTTCGCGGTGGCCGTGGAGTACTTCTTCGAGCAACCTGTAGCCTTCAAAGCGGCGCTTCCAATGGTCTACAAGTGCTTGAGCCTGCTCCTGCACCAAGACCCGGCCACGGAATTCCCGGGACCGCGCACGACCTGAGCACGCTTAACGGCCGCTCGCATCAACCTGGTCATGACGAGGTCTGGGACAGCATCTGAGAAGCACTCCCGGCCCTCAGCCATCAACTGTCGGCCCGGAATCTCGCCCAGCGCTTTTCAGCGCTGTCACCACCACGCTGCGCGTGTTGGTGGGTCGGGCAACAAAAAACCCCGCTTTCGCGGGGTTCTTCTGTTGACCGACCAGGGCTCGAACCTGGACTCTTCTGAACCAAAATCAGACGTGTTGCCAGTTACACCATCGGTCAATACCGCTTCAGTTGGCACTAAAGCGCGGCAAAAGTAAGCGATCCGGCATTGCCTTCAAAAAGGAGGGACGTTCCGGCCGGGAGTTTCGGTATTTTCGCCGCCGCGCGCGCCTGCCTTTCTACTGAGCGTGTAGCCCTTATCGCATTCCCGACCCCCACAATGAACTATAAGAAGCTGAACATCATCACGGGCTGGCTCGTGTTCCTGATCGCCACATGGACCTATGTGGCCACGGTAGAACCCACGGCGAGCTTCTGGGATTGCGGTGAATTCCTGGCCACGGCCAACAAGTTGGAGGTGGGCCATCCGCCCGGAGCGCCCCTGTTCATGATGATCGGACGGGTGGCGAGCGCCTTTGTTCCGGTGGAGAAGGTACCACTGGCCATCAACACCTTGAGCGCACTTTGCAGCTCGTTCACCATCCTCTTCCTCTTCTGGACCATCACGCACATGGCCCACAAGCTGGTGGTCCGTGGAAAAGAAGAACTCACCACTGGTGGCCTCATCGCCATCCTGGGCAGCGGTGTGGTAGGTGCCCTGGCCTACACCTGGAGCGACACCTTCTGGTTCAGCGCTGTGGAAGCCGAGGTGTACTCCATGTCGTCGCTGTTCACCGCGCTCACGTTCTGGGCCATCCTGAAATGGGAGAACGTGGCGCACGAAGCGCACAGCACCCGTTGGCTCATCCTCATCTGCTTCCTGCTCGGGCTGGGCATCGGGGTGCAGCTGCTGGCTTTGTTGTGCATCCCGCCCATCGCCATGGTCTACTACTTCAAGCGGTACGAAGCCACGCCGCGCGGCATGATCTCGGCCTTCCTGATCAGTGCGGTCATCCTGGGTACCATCCAGGCGGTCATCATCCCAGGTGTGGCCAAACTGGCGGGCAAGTTCGAGTTGGTGTTCGTCAATGACTTCGGCCTCCCGTTCAATACCGGCAACCTGTTCTATTTCGTAGCGCTTTGCACACTGATCGTTCTGGGCTTGCGGTGGACGCAACGCACCGGTCGTGTGATCGCCAACACGGTGATCCTTGGCGTGACGGTGATCCTGATCGGTTACAGTTCGTATGCCATGACGGTGATCCGCAGCCTGGCGAACCCGCCGATCGACGAGAACAACCCGGAGAATGTCTTCAACCTGGTGAGCTACCTGAACCGCGAGCAGTACGGTGATCGTCCGTTGCTCATCGGTCAGTTCTGGGATTCGCCCTACGCGGACGAGCGCGAGGATGGCAATCCCGTGTACACCGCGGTGTACCAGATCAAGAAGGGCGAACGCGTGGTGCGCAATGAATACGATGGCTGGAACGCGAAGCACTTCGTGGAGCAGAACCCCGGCCACACGATCGATCACTCCTACGTGATCACCGATGCGCGGAAAGATGCGGAGGTGGTGTACGAACCCGAATTCACCATGGTGTTCCCGCGGATGTATAGCTCACAGCGCAACCACGTGGACGCGTACAAGGAGTGGAGCGACTTCCAGGGCCGACCCATGCGCACCACCGACCGCGAAGGCAAGCCTACGGTCATCTACAAACCGACCTTCACGGAGAACATGCGCTTCTTCTTCAACTACCAGCTCGGCTGGATGTATTGGCGCTACTTCCTCTGGAATTTCGCCGGCCGGCAGAACGACATCCAAGGACATGGCAACATCATCGATGGCAACTGGCTCAGCGGCGTAGACCTGATCGATGAACAGCGCTTGGGCTCACAGGACCAGCTGCCTTCGAGCATGCGGCAGAACAAGGGGTACAACAAGTTCTTCCTGCTGCCCTTGTTATTCGGGATCATCGGTCTCGTCTTCCAACTGGTGCGCAACCCGAAGGACTGGACGGTGACCATGCTGTTGTTCTTCTTCACCGGCATCGCCATCGTGATCTACCTGAACCAGTATCCGTACCAACCGCGTGAACGGGACTACGCCTATGTCGGCTCCTTCTATGCCTTCGCCATCTGGATCGGCTTGGGGGTGCTGGCTTTGTATGAAGCCGCTCGCTCCATCACCCAGAGAGAACTGGGCATGGCGGTGGGTGCTGCGGCCGGTCTGGGTCTGCTGAAGTATGTGGTGGAATGGGATGGCGACCATTCCATGTCGTACAGCATCCTGTACATGGCTCTATTGGGTGGTGCGGGACTTGGGCTCTTACACCTATTGGGGAAAGTGATGAAGAACAGCACCGTACACGCGACGCTGGCCACTGCGTTGGGGTTGGTGGTACCTGCGGTGATGGTAGCCGACGGCTGGGACGATCACGACCGTAGCACACGCATGCCAGCCCGCGATCTGGCGGCGGATTACCTCGAGAGCTGCGCCCCGAACGCCATCCTCTTCACGAACGGCGACAACGACACCTTCCCGCTTTGGTACGCCCAGGAAGTGGAAGGCATCCGCACCGATGTGCGTGTGGTGAACCTGAGCCTGTTGAACACCGATTGGTACGTGGATCAGATGCGTCGCAAGGCGTACGAGAGCGAACCGCTGCCCATCACCATGGATCCGGGCAAGTACCGCCAAGGCACGCGGGACGTGGTGGCATTGATACCGCAAGGCAAAGGCTACCGCGATCTGAAGGAGATGATGGCCTTCGTGACCAACGACCGCAACATGCAGGTCCTGTTCCAGCGCGGTGTGAAGGATGCCTACTTCCCCACCGACATGTTCAGCCTGGCGGCGGATAGTGTTGCGGTCTTCGGCTCCGGCACTTTGGAGCCCGGTGACACCACCTGGGTGCCCCGTGTGAATTGGAAGATCGACCGTCAGGTGCTGCTGAAGAACCACCTGATCGTGTTGGACATGCTCGCCAACAACAACTGGCAGCGCCCGGTCTACTTCGCGGTGACCACGGGCCCGGACAGCTACATCAACCTGCAGGACCACTTCCAGCTCGAAGGATTGACCTACCGCCTGGTACCGGCGTACACCCCGAACCGCAACCCGAACCTGAACGGTCGGGTGGCCACCGATGTCATGTACGACAACGTGATGAACAAGTTCAAGTGGGGCAACATGGAGACCGAGGGGGACATCTACCTCGACGAGAACATCCTTCGCATGACGACGAACCTACGCCTGCAGTTGAGCAGCCTGGCGGAAGCGCTGATCGCAGAAGGGCGCAAGGATGAAGCACGGAACGTACTGGATCTATCACTGGCCAAGATGCCCGAGCGCAACGTGCCACTGGACCGCATCATGCTACCCACGGTGGAAGCCTACTATGCCGTTGGCGATAAGGAGAAGGCCAATGCCCTCTCCGAAAGGCTCTTCACCATCATGGAGGAGAACATGAACTACTACCTGAGCCTGGACAAGAAGTTCGCCGAACGATTGCAGGACGATATGGCCATCACACACGCGGTGATGGGACGTTTGGCCACTTCCACGACGCGCGCCGATAGCACCTTCGGGGCGGGCATGCAAGAGCGCTTCGATGCCGTTGAAGAGCAGTATCAGGGCAAGTTGATGGAACTGCGCACCGGTCGCAAAGCGGGTGGTCGCATGCGCTTCTGATCGATGGTACCACGTATCCCGCGGGTCCTGCAGTGGCTCCTTCCGGGATATGTATGGCGTGTGCCGGGCACGGAGAAGGTGATCTACCTCACGTTCGACGATGGTCCCATTCCAGAGCTAACGCCTTGGGTGCTGGACCGCCTGGCGGAGCATGATGCGAAGGCCACCTTCTTCTGCCTCGGACAGAACTGTGCGCGCCTACCGGAGGTGGCCGCCCGCATCAAAGCGGAAGGCCATGTAGTGGGCAACCATACATGGGACCATCCACGCGGGCGGCGCACCAGCATCCGGACCTACGCCATGAACGTGTTGAAGGCCGCACCACTGACGAGCGCCAGGATCTTCCGGCCACCGTATGGTAGCCTCACGCTGGCGCAGGCACGTCTATTGCGCAAGCGCTATAGGATCATCCTTTGGGATGTGCTCAGTGGCGATTACGATGAGCGCTTGACCGGTGAGCACTGTGCTCAGCGCGTACTTCAGCACGCACGACCAGGCTCTATCGTCGTGTTCCATGATAGTCTGAAGGCCGAACCGCGCCTGCGCATCGCCCTGCCCCTAGTGCTCCAGCACTTCGCCGCAGAAGGCTACCGATTCGCAGCGCTGCCGATGATCACGGCGGGGTGATGGACGTGACCGTGAACTCCACGCGGCGGTTCTCGGCATGTTCCTCTTCGGTGCAGGTGACACCGGGCGCGCAATGGTTCTTCAGTTTCGAGAAGCCATAGCCCTTGGCCACGAGTCTATCCCGCTTCACGCCCTTGCCGATGAGGTAGTCGACCACGGCATCCGCACGCCGTTGATCCAGTTTCGCGGCATCGGCACCATCGCGCGCATCGCTGTGCACGGCGATCTCCACACGTACGGCGGGATTCACGTTGAGGCGTTCGGCGAAGGCATCGAGCTCGGTGCGCGCGATGGGATCGAGCTTCACATCGCTCTTCGCCCAGCGGACGTACTTGAACGCGGTGGGAGAACCCACGTTGAGCGGTTCGAACGAAAGATCGCGGACCTCGTTCAAGTCGATGATGCCTTCGCGCATACCGATGGTGCTCACCGGTAGGCTCATGCTGAAGAAGCCTGGCTTCTCCAACAGGACCTCGAACTCCTCATTGCTTTGCAGGCGCAGGCTGAAGTCGCCGCTTTCGCCGGTCACGAAGCTTTCCGAGAAGAAGCTGCTCAGGTTCACGACCGTAACGGTGACCCCATCCACGAAGCCCGGAGCCTCCTTGTTCCGGATGGCTCCTCGTAACCAGATGCCGGCATTGGCCACCAAGTGGATATCGCGTGTGAGGATCTGCTGTTGTTCTATCCGTTCGGTGCTGAGGTGCTGTATCCCTGGATAGCGGCCCTTCATCTCGGCCTTCAGTTGGTACTCACGGTTCTTCTCCACCGGGAAGGTGTATTCGCCGCGGGCATCCGTGGTGGTGGTGGCCAGCACCAGCCCATTCTTGTCTAGGAGCTTCACCTCCAACTCGATCAGGGGTGATGCATTGTCATCATCGATCACCAATCCTGTGACCAGGAACCGCTGATCGAGCGGGGCCAACATCTCGAACGCGTAGATGTCATCGTCACCAGCACCGCCTTCGCGATTGCTGGAGAAGAACCCCCGCTTTCCGGACTTATCGAGGATGAAGGCGAGATCGTCGCGTGTGCCGTTCACGGGAGCACCCAGGTTCATCGGGGGAGCGAACTCGTCAAGGCCGAGGTATTTGGCGGCGAAGATGTCCGTGCCACCCAAGCCGGGGTGTCCATTGCTGGCGAAGTAGAGCGTGCCATCGCCCGCAAGGAACGGGAACGACTCGTTGTGCGCCGTGTTGATGATGGAACCAAGGTTCACCGGTTCGCCCCATTGACCGCCTTGGTCCGCGCACATGTAGATATCGGTACCACCATACCCGCCAGGCATGTCGCTCACGAAGAAGAGCCGTTTACCATCGGGCGAAAGTGCCGGATGCCCCACAGAGATCTCGCTGTTGTTGTACAGGAACTGTTCCACGCGACCCCAAGTGCCTCCGTTCGAATAGGCCTTATAGATCGCCAGGCGGGTGATACCATTGGAGCTGCGTTGCGAGCGGCCATTGTGATAGCCGTTGCGTGTGAACCACATGACGTCACCGTTCACGCTGACTGTAGCAGGTCCTTCATGCAGTTTGGTATTGACCGCACCTTCCAATGGTCGGGCATTCGCCAAGTCGCCGTTCGGGGTCACCTCTGCCACGAAAAGATCCAGGAACGGTTGGTCGTTCCAAGCTGCGCAGCGTTCGATGCCCGTGGTCACATTGCGGGCCGAAGAGAACACCACGCGGTCCGAACCGAGCCAGGCTGTGCCGAAATCCGAGAATGCGGTATTGATCCCCGCAGGGCGAACGATGAAACGATCCGGGGTAGCGAGGTAATTGCGTGCGAACCCGTTGATGTTACTTCTGCGGGGAGAGCCTTCTGTGGCCGTCGCGGCGAGGTAGCGGTCCATCCATTCCTCGGCCTCCACGTACTTGCCATTGCTCTTCAGTGCTTCGGCGTAGTTGTACATCTCCTGCGGTTCCCGGTTCAGGAACTTCACCACCATGGCATACCACTGTTCGGCTTTATCGCTGCGACCGATCCGCATGTAGCATTCAGCGAGGCGCTTGGTCACGTGCTCGTTCACAGCGCCTAACTCGGTAGCCACGTTGTAGGCTTCGATGGCCCGCGCATAGGCCATTTGATCATAGTACCGGTCGGCTTCGCGGATGTACGCATCGGCATTGCCTTGCGCGAAGCCCGCGGCCATGATGGCGAGCAGACCCAGGGTAAGGAGTATCGTGCGCAACATCAGAAATACCGGGGTGATATGGTTCGTCCCTTGAGGAATCGGAAGTCGTAGCTCAGCATCACCTCATGCGTGCCAGCGTTATATGCACCGATGGTCGTGGTGGTAAGATCGAACGCATACCCCGCGCGCAATTGGTCATTGATCTGGTACTGGCCCATCACTCCGAAGGCATTCCCGAGGCGGTACATGGCCCCGAACCAGATGCGCTCACGGAGCAGGAAATTGGCGTTCAGGTCCAACGATAATGGCGCCCCTTCCACGGATCGGAACATGAACGACGGTTTGAACTTGATGTCCTTGGAAAGGTCCATGACATAACCGCCGATGAGGAAATAGTGCCGCTCCTCGGTGGCGGGTTGCACGCTGGGCGCAGATGCTTCAGTGAAGTCGTTCTCGAGGAGTTTCGGTGCGGATACACCGACATAGTACCTCGGTGCATGCCAGAACAGACCGAAGCCGAAATTGGGCAGCATCTGGCTCTGGATGTTCACGTTGGAAGGATCCACTTCCACGGTGGTCAGCGAGGCGAGGTCGGCCTGATACATGTTGAGACCGCCCTTGAGGCCGAACGCGAGTCGCGAATCCACGCCGGTCTTCAGGCGGTAGGCGAAGTCCACGAAGGCCGCGGTCTGGCGTGAAGGACCGATGCGATCGTTGATGGCGGAAAGTCCGAGAGCAAGGCTTTCGTTCTTCAACGGAGTGTGTGCAAGGAAGGTCTGCGTAGCAGGGGCACCTTCGAAACCCACCCATTGGTGGCGGGAGAGCGCCATGACCGTGAACACATCGGCGCTACCGGCGTAACCCGGATTGAAGGCCAAGGTGTTGAACATGTACTGGCTATACAAGGGGTCTTGCTGAGCCTGCACGCTACCGCCGAGCACCGCCGATGCCACCGATACGAAGAAGAGGTGAAGTGCGCCTTTCATCGTACGAGCTGTATGAAGCCGGTGAGCGGTTCAGTGCCGGTGCCCAGGTCGAGCACATAGAAATACGTACCCGCAGCAGCTGAGCCTGGGATCAGCGCATCCGGCGATGCGCCATCCCACACTACGGATCGGTTATCGTAGCCAGCTGCATCGTACACCTCAGCTCCCCACCGGTTGAAGATGGTGATGGTATTGTTGGGATATCCTTCGATACCCGGGATGAAGAAGGTCTCGTTGACGCCATCGCCGTTCGGGGAGAACGACTCCGGGATGAACACCTCCGTTTCGAAGGAGCAAGGGCTGGTGGCTTCCACCCGCAACGGCTCACAGGCGAAACCATCGCTGACCACCACGCTGAACGCACTGCTGATGACCACGGGTTCGCTGGTGAAGATGTAGGGGGCCACGGCCGTTATGGTACCACTATCACCCACCGCGGTGTAGGTGAGTGGATCACCGCCTTCGATGACGAACGAGACCACATAGGTCCTGTCCTGCTCGTTGCAAGTGGTGGTCACCTCCACTGCATCCGGGGTGCTCACCACCTTCACCTTCACCACAGCAGAGGACGAAGGGCAGCCCGCCGCCGATACGGTGTAGAGGTACTCATAGTCGCCAGGATCCAGGTCGGTGGTGTTCAAGGTCGCGCCGTTAAGTCCACCAGCACCGTTCACTGGGGACCAGGAACCACCGGTATCAGGATCGCCATTGAGCGCAGGGAACAAGGGATAGTTCACCAGGGTGTCGCACAAGACCACATCCCCTGCAAGTCCGGCATCGGGCCGGGCGTTGATGGTCACGTCGAATACTGCACTGGAGTCGGCACAGTAGTCATTGCCCGCAACAGTGTACCTGTAAATACCAGAAACGAAGGTGGCAGGATCGAGCGTGCCGTTGAATGGTCCAGCAGGTCCGGACCAGGAACCGCCTTCATCCGGTGTTCCTCCCAGTTGATCGAAGAGTACCACGGGAGCCGCGTTGTTGCAATACACCAGATCACCTGCGGTGCCGGGATCGGGATAGTCCACCGTGGTAATGAGCACCGTGGCTTGTACGGTACCGCAGCCGGGATCGACGATGGTATAGACGAATCCACTCTGCCCACCGGGAGGCAAAAGGGTTGCGTTCAGTTCACCGTTCGGGAGCAGCGCACCCGTGCCGGCGGGATCGGTCCAACTACCTCCTTCGTCGGGATCACCGCCGAGGGCGTCGAACAAGGAGAAGTCGGTGATCGCCCCGCAGATGGTCAAGGTGTCGTTCTCCCCAGCGTTGGCGCCACTGCCGACTTCCACGGTGATGATGCTGACCGCGTTGGGGCAAGGGGCCTGGGCCACGAGGGCGTATTCGAAGTCGAAGGTGCCATTCCCCGCCAGCGATGGGTTGAATACATCACCGGTGAGCGCCCCAGAAAGATCCAAGTCGGTCCAAACACCGCCGGTTTGGGCACCGGCGCCCAAAGCTTCGAACAGATCCACTTCGGTCTGTGAAGCGCACGCCTCAACGGTGGCACTTGAGCCCGCATTCGGCGCGAGCGCGCGATTCACGGTCAATCGTGCGGTGTCGTTCGCACAGGGTTCGGTGCCGAAGACCACATAGGTGTATACGCCACCTACATCCACGGCCGGGTCGAAGAACTGACTGTGCACGACACCACTACCATCGTACCAAGTCCCGCCTTGTTGTGGGAGTCCGCCAAGCTGTCCGCGCATGTTGAACGGCGCATCGGCGGAACAGACGGAAATGGTGCGGTCATCGCCCGCGAAGGCAGCCAGCGGTTCTGTCACGGTGATGATGGCCACATCCGCTGGACAGGGCAACTGACCGGGTACGCGGTAGATGTAGTTGCCCGGAGCATCGACCGCGGGGTTATAGATACCGGTCACGTTCACCAAGTTCAAGGTCCATGTCCCACCTGGTTGAGCGTTAGATCCAAGGAACGTGAAAAGGTTCGTGGGGGCATCCGTTGAACAGATAGACACAGGGGCATCTTGACCCGCGTTCGCAGGCTGTCGGACCACCACCTCCACCCGGGCCGTATCCGCTCCGCAACCACCTACGGCTGGAACGACATAGCTGTAGAAGCCCGGCTGATCAGTGGCCGGTTGGAAGATGCCATTCCCATCGTGTGGCTGTCCTGAGGGGTCCAGCCAGAAACCAGTGGGGTCCGGGTTACAGCTGAGCGCACTGAAGAGCTGCCCTGGGGCTTCGTTCAAGCAGAACGCCTTGAATCCATCACAGCCTGCGAAGGGTCCCTCGAGCACGGTGATGGTCACTATGGAGGTATCGCCCACACAACTGGAAGTAGAGGGTATCACATACTGCACACGACAAACCGACCCGGGTTCAACAGCCGCGCCGTTGAATGCACCGCCCACCAGACCACCACAACCATCCAACTCGTTCCAAACGCCCCCTTGTTGAGGTGTACCTCCAAGGAGTGTGAAGAGATCAACGAACTGGTTCTCGCAGATCGTCGCTTGCGCATCATCACCGGAATCCAGGTCGTCGGTGAGTTCCACCGTAACCGTCGCGCTTGCGGGACCACAAGGTCCGATGCCAGCCACCGTATACGTGAAGTGATAGACCCCGGGCGCCAGCGTACTGGCATCCAATTGTCCGTTGTTCAATTCACCGGTACCATCGTCATCATTCCAAGTTCCACCGACGCTTGGTGTTCCACCGAGACCAGAGCTCAAGTCGATCGCATCGTCGCCCACACAGGCGGCCAGGGTACCATCCTCACCTGCGCTGGGCTGCTGCACCAAGGTGATCTGCACTTGAGCTTCGGCATTGGCGCACGGAGCCAGACCTGTAACGCTATAGACGTACGCGCCACTCACATCCTCATCGGGGTCGAAGATCGGGGAGTGTTCTTCGCCATTGAAGGTCCATGAGCCGCTCGTGCCTGGCGTGCCGCCGAGCAGCGTGATCAAGGGGACCTGGCCCCCTGAGGTGCACAACTGCACCGCCGTACTGATGCCCGCGTTCGCGGCTTGGTTCACGATGATGGTGGCCGTGGCGGAATCGGATTCGCAGGGAGCGAGCCCTTGGATGCGGTACTTGTACACACCTGGTGCCGATGTGCCCGGGGTGAAATCACTTCCCACGACCGTGCCACTGGGTCCTGTCCAGACACCGCCTTGATCGGGTGTACCCGTCAGCGCTGTGAACAAGGAGAAG
>JAEUTB010000262.1 GCA_016787995.1 Flavobacteriales bacterium
ATCGTCATGGGTCCAGGTGGACACGCTGGTGAGGCTCGTGGTGCGGATCTGGTCGGTGAGCGGATCAAGCACGGAGCAGGTGATGGTGCTCCCGTTCTGATTCACGCTGATCGGTGGTCCCCAACCCCAGTTGTAGTTCTGCGGATGGGCTGCTAGGGTGAAGAAGGCGATGACCAAGGAGAGGGGGAGGCGCAGCATGGTGGTGGTTACGTCCTCGAAACTAGCTCTTCTGCCGATCAGCGGCCTGTTCTGGTCGTTCGTCGGGTCGATTGGATGTTACGTCCAGAAACTTGCAGCATTTAACTACCGTAGAAGACCACCGTGTTTTCTGTCACGTTAGTTTCACGCCCCCGTTGGCCTTACCGCGAACTGGAACCTCGCACGATGGTAAGGCAACGGAAGAACCTGTAACGGAAGAAATGATGCACACACCAGTGCTCTTGTCTTTGCTATTCTCCTGGCTGCTGCCCGGCACCTGGAACGCGCCCGCCCCGGTGGTGGAAGAGGTTCCAGTGACCACGAACGCGGCGGCGGAGCTCTTTGAGGAACTGTGCCTCGAAGGTGAGATGCAGGAGACCGTCTTCACCGCATGCTACAAGCGGATGGAGCGCAAAGGCATCAACGGACGCATCGTGGCCATCGCCGACATGACGCAGCCGAGTACGGCCAAGCGCTTCTACCTCATCGACCTGGATCGCAAGGAGCTCGTCCTGCGCACCTATGTGGCACACGGCCAAGGTAGCGGCGACCTGATGGCCACCAGCTTCAGCAACCGGGAAGGCTCGCACCAGACCAGCTTGGGACTGTACCGGGTGGGTGCCGAAATCATCAGCCCGAAACACGGAGCGGCGCTACTGCTGCATGGTTTGGAGCGCGGCGTGAACTGCCAGGCCGAGGCCCGTGAGGTGATCATGCACGGCGCCGACTATGTGAGCGAAGAGTTCATCCGTGGTAACGGGCGTTTGGGTCGCAGCTGGGGCTGCCCGGCGGTGAGCCGGGCCGATATGCCCCGGATGCTGGAATTGCTCGCCAACGGTGGGCTGCTCTACGTTCACGGATAAGAACGGAACTTTGTGCCCGCGTTCCACGTATGTGGAGGCCCATCCATGCGTTCATTCATCCTATCCCTCGCTATCCTATTCCTCGCTGGCTGTTCAGGTCCCGCACGTCAACAGACCGAAGCCGAAAAGACCCGTGCGATCACCAAGGTGTTCGAGACCAAAGAGCAGTACACCGCCCGCACCCTGGACAGCGCTGCGGTGGCCGATTTCCTCCTTCGCCACCCCGATTCCAAAGGCGATAGCGCCGCCATCTTCTCCTTCTACAAGCGCCGCGGCTACCATTATGCCTGGTTCGCGGGCGATTCCCTCTCACACGCCGCTTTCGGATTCGCCACCTTGGTGAATGGCACCAGCAGCGAGCATCCCGAAGTGCAAGCCCTCAACGAGCGCCTGCGTTCCTTGATCGAAGGACCGGCGTTGAACGCACAGCCACATTGCGACAGCTGTGGACAAGACTTGGAGCTCAGCCTCACCGCCGAGTTCTTCCACTTCGCCAACAAGAAATACGGCGGATTGGTCGGCAAGGACCTCCGCGAATTGGACTGGTTCATCCCGCGGACCAAGAAGAACTATGATCGGCTGATCGACTCCATCGCCGCAGGCCGCATGAACCTCCGTGCCATCGAGCCCCTGCATCCGCAATACGCGTTGCTGAAAGACCGGCTGCGCAAATACGTGGCGCTGGACACCTTGGTGAACTGGTATCCGATCGCGCTGGGTGATCGCAAGAAGATCGAACCGGGTGACAGTGCCGCCATCGTGCCCGACATCCGCCAGCGCCTCATGGTCCTTGGCGATCTCGTGAGCGGCATGGACACCATCGTCCTCCATTCCATCCGGTACGATAGCACCTTGGTCCACGCCGTGCAGCGGTTCCAAGAGCGGCACAACCTACTGCCGGATGGTGTGATCGGGAATAGCGTGATCCGTGCGTTGAACGTGACACCCGCACAACGTATCCGCACCATGCTGGTGAACATGGAACGTCTGCGCTGGGTGCCCGAGGCCTACGCGCCCGACCTCATCCTGGTGAACATCCCTGAATTCCGGATGCACATCTTCGAGGAGGGCAAGGAAGCCTGGAACATGAAGGTGGTG
>JAEUTB010000271.1 GCA_016787995.1 Flavobacteriales bacterium
CATCACCATCAACGACCTGGTGCCGCGCGAACATCGGCAGAGCGGCCTTGACAGCTACTACCGCCGGGATCACGGGTGGAACGCGATCGAGAAGGCATGGGCCGAGGACGAGTTCGCCGTGGACCCGACGAAGATCAACCTATTCACCGGAAAAACGGGGATCGATGGCGACACCTTCAAGAACAAATTCTTGATGGACAAGCACCAGATCCAGGTGAACAAGACCTCGCGGAACTCCGTGCTGTTCATGACCAACATCGGCACCACGCGCGGTTCGTTGGCCTACCTCACCAAAGTCCTCTTGAGCATCGCGGAGGAACTGGAGCACCGCAACGCCGGCTTCGAATTCGTCGACAAACAGGCTCACCTCGGCGTGTTGCGTGAATTGCGCGGCGAGGAAACACCACTGCCTGACTTCACCAGCTTCCACCGCAGCTTCCAGGGCCAACCCGGCGTACCGGGAGGCGACCTGCGTGCCGCCTATTTCCTGGCCTACGACGAAAGGCGGTGCCGGAACGTGAACCTGGAAAAGGCCCTGAAGGAACTTGAAGAAGGCAAAGAGCTGGTATCCGCCAGCTTCGTCATCCCCTATCCACCGGGATTCCCCGTGCTGGTACCTGGCCAGGTGATCAACCACAAGATCATCGACTTCCTGATCGCCATCGACGTGAAGGAGATCCATGGCTACCGACCAGAACTAGGCCTGCGCGTGTTCACCGATGCGGCCTTGGGTAGACAGCGCACGGTCACCGCGATGGGTGGCATGCGCCCGGCCAGCGTCCCTTCTCCTTCCCTCCTGAAAAAGGCCGCGACCAGGAAGCCGTCCCCAGCACCGAAAACCCGAAAGCGTCGTTGACGGTCAACACCACCAACGCCTCCTCAACTTACCTTGCCCGCACCCATGGCCAAGAAGACCGCAAAGTCCCGCACGAGCGGGAAACCCTCCGCCAGCAAGAAGGCGACCCGAACGGCGACCGCCCGAAAACCGACCAAAGTCGCTGCGAAAAAGTCTGGAGCGAAGCGTGCTGCCGCAAGCAAGGCAGCCAAAAAAGCCGCGGTGAAGAAACCAGCGGTGGCTACCGTCGCTGCACGGAACATGAAAAAGGCCACTGCAAAAGCAGCTTCCCCGCGAACCAAGAAGAAGGCCGCATCGAAGTCGAAGTCCGGTGCGCGCGTCGTGAACACCCTCAAAGGCATCAGCGACATCCGCCGGTTCTTCCACCGGAACGAAGTGCCTCTCTACTTCATCAGCGCCACGAACTTCAATCTGTTGGGCGCCGATGAGTGGATCAAGGGTTTCAAGTTCATCACCTACATCGATTGTTTTGACGGGCTGCATCCGAACCTGATGAGCCCGAAGACGGAGGAACCGCACGAGGAGTTCCAGAGCATCGAGGACATCAACAACTACCTGCTCACCCACAGCGAAGTGCGCGACTTCATCGAAAGCAGGCGTATGAGCAGCAAGTCCGCGGGCAAGGCCCTGTTCCTGATGTTCGATGAGAAGACCGAGGAGTTGGCGAAGAAGGCAGGATTAGAAGTGATCTTCCCGCCGGCGAAACTGCGCAGCTGGCTGGACAACAAGGTGAACACCAACCGCGTGGCGGAAAAAGCCGGTGTGCCTTGTGTACCCTATGTGCTGAGCCCGGTGAAACACTACGAGCATCTGCTGGCCGTGGCGCAGAAAGGCAAGCTCGGCACCGACCTCGTGGTACAAACGCCCTATGGTGATAGTGGTCACACGACCTTCTTCATCAACAGTGCCGCTGACTACGACAAGTACGCGAAAGAGATCGAGGCGGAGAAGGAGTGCAAGATCATGAAGCGCATCAACTGTCGCGGTGCGGCCATGGAAGCGTGCGTGACGCGGCATGGCACTATCGTGGCACCGCTGATGACGGAACTCGTGGGCTTCAAGGAACTCACCCCCTACAAAGGTGGCTGGTGCGGCAACGAGATCTTCGCCGACACCTTCACGCCGGAGATACGCGCCAAGGCAAGGCGCTACGCGAAGAAGTTCGGTGATCAGTTGCTGAAGGAAGGCTACAAGGGCTACTTCGAGCTGGACTACTTGATCGACAAGGACAGCGGCGAGATCTACCTCGGCGAATTGAACCCGCGCGTGACGGGCGCCAGTTCCATCACCAACCACGCCGTGTTCGCACTGAGCGATGCACCGCTTCACCTGTTCCACACGCTGGAATGGATGAACGAACCCTACGAGTTGAACGTGAACGCGTTGAACCGCCGTTGGGCCAAGGACGAGAACATCGACTCCTGGGGCCAGATGGTGATCAAGTACACGACCGACGATGTGCAACGCGTGACCGAAGCACCACGCAGCGGCATCTGGCGCATGCGCGAGGATGGCAGCATCTACTTCTGGCGCATGGACACGCACCGCCGTTATGTGGAGAAGGACAACGAGGCCTTCTTCCTCCGCATCACCCGTCCTGGCGATTGGTTCTACGAGGGCGCTGACATGGGCATCTTGGTGATGCGTGGCCGCATGATGACCGATGACTTCCAACTGACCGAACGCGCGAAGAAGTGGCTGGCGGCGATCCGTACGCAGTTCAAGAGCGTGGCCCCTGGCGCACATGGCAGCAACGGGCATGAGCACTTGTTGGAGATCGGCGGGTTCAAGATGATGTAATGAGAGTGGCGAGTAGCGAGTGCCTTCGCACGAAGCCCGCCCGGCGAGTGGCGAGTCTGCGGCCGAAGGGTTCGGCAGCAGCGACTGGCCACTCGCTACTCGTCACTCGCCACTCTTTCGATTGATATGTACGTCCACCTGAAACTCGTCCGCGAACCCTGGCCCAGCGACCGCTGGCAGACCTTCTTCGATCGTGCTTGGCCCTTGTTCAAGATCTGGTACGAAGGTGAAGGCTTGGAAAAGCGCCCTGATCTGGTGACCTGTCGCAGCCTGTTGGAGTTGCACATGCCGGAGCTGATCCCGGTATACAACAGCCTGTGCCGCCTGGCCAACAACGATGATGTGGCTTCGCGCTTCCTCAGCATGTGGTGTCCACCGCCATACATGGCCGGTTGCTCACAGGTGGCGTGGACGAAGGGCGCACCCACCTTGATCCGCAACTACGACTTCGACCCGCGCTATTTCGATGGTCGCTTGCGCTACACCGAGTACGTCAAGCCCGTCATCGGGATCCAGGACAGCGCATGGGGCCTGTTGGATGGGATGAACGCCGATGGCCTGGCCGTCTCCCTCGCCTTCGGCGGTCGCAAGACCTGGGGCACGGGTTTCGGGATCCCACTGGTGCTGCGGTATGTATTGGAGACCTGCAGCAACACCGATGAAGCCTGCACGGTGCTTTCGCGCATACCGGTGCACATGGGCTACAACGTGACCGTGGTGGACAAGAGCGGCAAGTACGCGACGGTATACATGAATCACGACCGTCCGGCGCAGGTGGTGTACCAGGCCGTAGCGTGCAACCACCAACACCAGGTGGAGTGGGATGAGTATGCAGCCTTCACCCACACCATTGAACGCAAGCACTTCCTGGAGCACAGCATCGCGAGTCCGAAACAATCGCGTGCGGCGCTGATCAAACAGTTCTTGAAGCCACCTTTGTATAGTCAGCAATACTTGCGTGGCTTCGGGACCTTGTACACCGCGGCTTACGATGTGGCCAAGGGCCGTGTGCAGGTGATCTGGCCGGAGAAGCAAGTGGAGGCGAGCTTCACCCGGTTCGAGGAACAGGAGGTGCAGGTGGTGCTGTTGAAGCCTGTGGGGAGGTATTTGGCGAAGTGAGGTGTGAACGCGTAAAATGCGGGAACCGCAGAGAGGCAGAGGGCGCAGAGGAATACGAAAGCAATGGGACGCAGTTGGACCTACAACGAGTTGACCGAAGCCGTCATCGGAGCAGCGATCGAGGTACACCGGCAACTTGGTCCTGGGTTATTGGAGAAAGTATATGAGGAAGCGCTCTGTCACGAACTGAGCGTGCGTGACATTCCGTTCAAGCGCCAAGTTCTGGTCCCGATCGTTTACAAGGGCGTCCACCTCTCCACACCCTACAGATGCGATCTCTGGGTTGCGGATATGATCATCGTGGAGATAAAGTCCGTTGCCGGTTTCACACCGCTCGATATGGCGCAGCTCCTCGGTTACTTGAAGCTCCTCGACCAACGCCTCGGGCTGCTGATCAACTTCAATGTGATGTTCTTGAAGATCGGCGTGAAACGTGTGGCCAACGATATGCCGGACTGAGAGCCCGATTACTTACCACCAAGGAGCATCGCGTGCAACTCTGCTCCTCTGCGGTCCTGAATAATGCCGCGCCAGCGGCAACACTGCATGAGCGCTTTCGCGCTGAATACAGCAACCGCAGAGGGACAGAGTGCGCAGAGGAATACAAATGCCTTAGCCGCGTTAGCAAAGACCATGAAGTAGCAATACCCCCAAGGAGTATCGCGTGCGACTCTGCGTCCTCTGCTCCTCTGCGGTCCTGAAACCCACGCCAGCGGTCCATAAATTCGCACCATGTCCACTACCCTCGCACCATCTGCGCTCTTTCCTTCTGCTAACCTTATCAACGGCAACTGGTCCGCTGACGGCGACGGCACGTTCAACACGGTGGTGGATAAATACCACGGCACCGAACTGGCCCGCATTCCGCATGCCTCAGAAGCCCAGATGGAAGAGGCGATCGCCGCAGCGTATGCGAGCCGCGAAGTGTTGCGGAAGATGAGCGCGGGTGAGCGCAATGCCAAGTTGGAAGCGCTGGCCGCATTGATCTCGAAGAACGAAGCGGAGCTCGCGCAGTTGATCGTGCAGGAAGGTGGCAAGCCGATCGGTTATGCGAAGACCGAGATCGCACGGTGCATCACCACGGTGCGGACCGCGGCGGCGGAAGCGCTGCGCTTCGGTGGTGAAGTGACACCGCTGGACTTCGGTGCGGGGGTCGGCAAGACGGCCTTCACCAAACGCTTTCCGATCGGTGTAATCGCTGCGATCACACCGTTCAACTTCCCGCTGAACCTGGTGCTGCACAAAGTGGCACCGGCCATGGCCGTTGGCTGTCCGGTCGTGTTGAAGCCCGCGCCCCAAGCGCCACTCAGTTCGTTGGTGCTCGGTCGGTTCATGGAAGAGATCGGCTGGCCGAAAGAGGCATTCAGCGTGCTGATGGCCAGCGTGCCTGTTTCCGAGAAGTTGGTGAAGGATGAGCGCGTGGCCATGCTCAGCTTCACCGGAAGCGACAAGGTGGGTTGGCACTTGAAGAACATCTGCGGCAAGAAGAAGTTGGCGCTGGAGCTTGGCGGCAATGCGAGCGTGATCGTGGACGAAGGCGTGGACCTGGCCGCCACCGCGAAGAGCGTAGCCATGGGCGCGAACATCTACGCGGGCCAGACGTGCATCAGCACCCAGCGCATCTATGTGGTCGAAGCCGTCTTCCCTGAGTTCCGCGATCTACTGGTGAAGGAATTCAATGCATTGAAGGCCGGTGATCCGAACGACGCGGCAGTGACAGTGGGACCGATCATCGACAAGACGCACTTCCAGCGCATCAGCGCGTGGGTTGAAGAGGCGGTGAATGGCGGTGCCCAAATACTTGCTGGAGGTAAGCCGGTGGATGCGACCCGCAACGTGTACGCTGCCACATTGCTCACCGGCACGAAGAACACGATGAAGGTGAGCTGCGCGGAGGTCTTCGGCCCAGTCACGATCATCGAAAAAGTGGCCGACTTCGCGGAGGCCATCGCCTGCGTGAACGACTCGACCTACGGCTTGCAGGCAGGTGTCTTCACCCCGAGTATCGCGCATATGAAGCAAGCCCATGACGAATTGGAAGTGGGCGGCATCATCATGAACAACGTGCCGGGGTTCCGCATCGATAGCATGCCTTACGGAGGTATCAAGGACAGCGGACTAGGCCGCGAGGGCGTGAAATACGCCATGGAAGAGATGAGCGAGCCGCGGCTGCTGGTGTACTGATCGACCAGGCCGGCGCTTCGACCACTTGCATCGGCTGCCGTTGGGATGTAGTTTAGCCATTCGCCCTGAGGGCCTTACCCGTCGGATCCAACCCGTCGATGGGGCAAGGCGCTGCAAATGCTGCTGTCCATGGCAAGAACATTCCACCGCACCGCGATCGCACTCGTCACCATCGGCGCAATCGTTGGTCTATCAGCGACCATCGAGCCCGAACGAACAGCTGCCATTGGCGGGGCCAAATCGGCCGTTCCCCTGAGCGACTTCGTCAACTTCGAATCGGCCCATGTGCATCCGATCGAAAAGACACCGGACGGCACGAAGTTGCTCGCCGTGAACACCGCGAACAACACACTCGAAGTCTTCACCATCACGGCTACTGGGCTCTTGCACAGCGCGAGTATTCCGGTGGGGATCGACCCGATCACCGTGCGGGCCCGCACCAACAATGAGGCGTGGGTGGTGAACGCCATCAGCGACGACATAAGCATCGTGGATCTTGCGTTGAAAGCCACCGTGCGCAGCTTGACCACGGAGAACGAACCTTCCGACGTGGTCTTCGCAGGATCGCCGATCAAAGCCTTCGTGAGCTGTGCGGAACAGGAGATGATACAAGTGTTCGATCCGGCGAACCTGAGCACCGCTCCCGTGCAAGTACTTCTGAAAGGTGAGCAACCACGCGCCTTGGCCGTAAGCCCTGATGGTAGCACCGTCTACTGTGCCTTCTTCGAAAGTGGCAACCAGACCACGGTGATCCCCGGCAACCAATTCCATGCCGGTGGTTTCTGCTCCGTCCAAGGCGGCGCATGCACCACCATCCCGAACGTGGTGGCGAACCCTGCTGGTCCTTACGGCGGCATCGTTCCGGTGCCGAACTCCGGGGCCACGGGATTCAACCCACCGATGAACCCCAACAACCCGCCGCCACCGGGCAACAACAGCTTGGTGGTACGCAAGAACGCCGCCGGTCAATGGATGGATGCGAACGGACGCAACTGGACCAACCTGGTGAGTGGCGGCTTGCCGAACACCGCGCGGATCGCAGGGTGGGACATGCCGGACCGGGACGTGGCCATGATCAACGCCAACAACCCTAACACGGCGGGAGTGACCTACAAACAGACGCTCGGCAACATCCTGATGAGCATGGCCGTGCACCCTACGGGTGAAGTGTATGTGATCGGGACCGACGCCACCAACGAGATCCGATTCGAACCCAACCTCCGCGGCAAATTCCTCACGGTGAACGTATCGCGCTTCCTT
>JAEUTB010000040.1 GCA_016787995.1 Flavobacteriales bacterium
GGTCGCCATCGATCTCAAGTTGAACGAATTCGAGCCGGAACACGCTGGAAAGATGGACTTCTACCTGAACGTATTGAATGCCAAGGAGCGTGCGCCCGGGGATAACGAGTCCATCGGCATCATCCTGTGTGCCGAGAAGGACGAGATGGAGGTGGAGTTCTCCCTTCTCCGCAAGCAGAACGCCATCGGTGTGGCCAGCTATCGCCTGTTGAACGATCTACCGAAAGAACTTCGGGGGAAACTACCCAGTGCGAAAGAGCTGAAAACCGTTCTGGCACGTGCTTTGGCCACCGAGGATGAGCCGTCGAATGCCACGAAGAAAAGATCCCGAAGAACTCCATGAGGACTCTGGTCACCAGCATATTTCTCGCAATTGGGCTGATCGGATCGGCCCAGAACGTCATCTGGAGCCACGCCATCGGCAACTGGCGCAACGGCCCTACGGTGTACATCACGCCGCTGATCGAGACCACCGAGGCTTTCACCACCGCGCAACTGATCGCCCGGTACAAGGCCGATCACCCCGAACTGAAGGACGTGACCGATCTGGACGTATTGCGTTTCGGGACGCCCGAAGAAGGCAACGACAGCCGCAACACCTTGAAGGCGAAGTACGGCATGCGCAAGCTCGATGTGGTGATGCTCGAGGCACCGAAGGAACAGCCTGTCACCCCAGCACCTACGCGCCCCTGATCAGTGTCGTCCTTACTCCGCCTCAGCTACCTTGTCGTCATGCAGCGCATGGGGTTCGTTCTACCGTTGTTGTTGACTGGGACGTTCACCTCCGCTCAGCTCAACGATAACCGGAAGACCTTCACCCGAGCCGACAGCTTGCGCGGTGGCGTCGGACAGGAACGTGCGTGGTGGAACGTGGTGAGCTACGATGTGTGGGTCCGTCCGGATCCTGCCGAACGCTCGATCCGCGGCACCACGACGATCGCCTTCGATGCGGTAGCGGAAGGACGCCGCATGCAGATCGACCTGCAACAGCCCCTCGTGGTGGACAGCATACTCGTTGATGAACCGGCCTTCGTGGATGGGACCATCAGCATCCGGCAACGGTCCTTGTCCTTTGAGCGTGAAGGTGACATCATCTGGCTCGATCTACCTGGCAGCATGAAAGCGGGTGAAGCGAACACCGTCATGATCCTTTACCACGGCATGCCCAAAGCGGCGAAGAACCCGCCTTGGGATGGCGGGTGGATCTGGCGCAAGGACAGTGCAGGGAACCCTTGGATGAGTGTTGCTTGTCAAGGCCTTGGTGCGAGCGTATGGTTCCCCTGCAAAGACCACCAGAGCGATGAGCCTGAGGAGGGCGCCATGTTGCGCATCACCGCGCCGGATAGCTTGCAAGCGATCGGTAATGGCCGCCTGATCAGCACTTGGAAGAACGCCGATGGGACCACCACGTGGAACTGGCAGGTGCAGTCGCCCATCAACACGTACAACATCATTCCCTACATCGGCAA
This sequence comes from Flavobacteriales bacterium, assembly GCA_016787995.1. Classification (GTDB taxonomy): domain Bacteria; phylum Bacteroidota; class Bacteroidia; order Flavobacteriales_F; family PHOS-HE28; genus PHOS-HE28. Next base: position 1,470 of record JAEUTB010000040.1, read on the forward strand.
ATACACGCACTGGAACGAGGTGTACCAAGGCAAGGACGGGCCGCTCCAGTGCGACTACTGGGTGCTCGCCGGGAACGAGGCCAAGGCGCGGGACCAATTCAAGCAGGTGCCGGAGATGCTGCGCTGTTTCGAGGAATGGCTGGGGCCTTACCCGTTCTATGAGGACGGCTACAAGCTTGTGGAAGCACCGCACCTGGGCATGGAGCACCAGAGCGCCATTGCCTATGGGAACAACTATGTGAACGGCTATCGCGGGAGCGACTTGAGCGGAACAGGCCACGGGCTGGAGTGGGATTACATCATCATCCACGAGAGCGGTCATGAGTGGTACGGCAACAGCATCACCACGGCCGACATCGCTGACATGTGGGTGCACGAGGGCTTCACCGACTACACTGAGACCATCTTCACCGAATGCCAGCAGGGTGCCAATGCAGCACAGGAATACGTGATCGGCTTGCGGAAGAACATCCGCAACGACCGGCCGATCATCGGGCCCTACGGCGTGAACGAGGAAGGCAGCGGCGACATGTATTACAAGGGCGCCAACCTCATCCACATGATCCGGCAAATCGTGGGCGATAGTACGTTCAAGGCCATGCTGCTGGACATGAACCGCACCTTCAGGCACAGCGTGGTCACCAGTGCGCAGGTGGAAGCTTTCCTCATCGGATACAACGGCACTACCAGAGCTCAGTTACACCCCACGCTGTTCGATCAATACCTGCGCACCACCAAGATCCCAAGCCTAGAGTATACTGTGGTGAACGGCCGGCTCTGGATGCGTTGGGCGAACGCCGTACCAGGACTTCAACTCCCCGTGCGGGTGTCCATCGACGGTGATACGCTCTTCGTGCCGGTGGACAGCAGCTGGCAATTGGCAGATCCCGAAATGCGCTACGGCAGAACAGCATTGCTACAGGTTGACCCGGCATGGTACGTAGCTGCACGCAGACTCACGCGACGGGAGTTGAAAACTCTGAAGGCGACCGAACTCAAAGGGCGCTAATCGGGGTAGCGTTGGCGGTGCCTCATGAGCGCGTCGGCCGCTGAGGTCCGCACCTTGGTCGCGATGATCGGTGACCAACCCAGGAGAAGGCCAGGCAGTCCGAGGGCTTGTCTGCTCCAGCGCCAGAGGTCGAATCGATCACGATGCACGAGAATGAGCCCGTCCTTCAAGATGAACTCCGCGGTGATGATGTTGTGCACCGGGCGCTTCGTGCGGCTGAACGTGTACCACGCCTCCCAGCGAACGCCTCCGGTGTTCGCTTTCTCCTCGATCACTTGGAAAGTGACACGCAGGTCGGTGCCGCTGGTGAGCAGCATACGCCACATGGCCCGCACACCAGCCACATCCAGATCGGTGAAGACGGGATCACTGAAGCGGGCGTCGGGGTGGTAACAGGCGCCCATGGTGGCCCAGTCGCGTTGGGCGAAGGCCGTGTAGAATCGGTGAAGGACGGACATGAGGTGAAGGTAATGCGAACGTACCTTCGGGACATGAGAACGAGCATCACTATCGTGCTATCCCTCTTCGTGAGCATGGCGGTTATTGCCCAGGATGAAGCGCGCTACGAAGAGCTGATCAAGACGGCATTCGCACTGTACGAACAAAAGGACTACAAGGGCTCGGCTGAAACGTATTCCAAGGCCTTCGAAGCCAACGGGTGGAAGGGGTACCAAGGTGATCGGTACAACGCGGCCTGTTCTTGGGCGTTGGCGGGAATGGCGGATTCAGCCTTCTTCCAGTTGAACCGGATCGCGGAGAAGATGAACTACACGAACCTGGGCCACATCAGCAAGGACAGTGACCTCAACAGCCTACACACGGATAAGCGATGGGGTGAAGTGATCGGCCTGATCAAAGCGAACAAGGATCGCGCAGAGGCCAACTACGACAAGCCCTTGGTGGCCCTCTTGGACTCCATCCATAACGAGGACCAAGGACTGCGGCAACAGATCGGGGAAGTGGAAGCCCAGTACGGCCGTGATTCCCGAGAAATGAAAGAACTCTGGCGCGAAATGGCGAGAAAGGACTCCATGAACCTGATCGTCGTGGAACGGATCCTGAACGAACGGGGTTGGCTTGGACCGGATGTGGTCGGTCCGACGGGTAGTTCCACGCTCTTCTTGGTCATTCAACATGCGAACTTGGCCACGCAGGAAAAGTACCTGCCCATGATGCGTGAAGCGGTCACGAACGGCAAGGCCAAAGGGAGTCATCTCGCCCTCTTGGAGGATCGCGTGTTGATCCGCAACGGCAAACGACAGCTTTACGGAAGCCAGATCGGCCTACATAAGGAAACGGGTGAGCACTATGTAAGCCCACTGGAAGATCCCGACCATGTTGATGAACGCCGCGCTTCGGTCGGCTTGGGGCCACTTGCGGATTACATCAACCGTTGGAAAATGAAGTGGGATGTGGAGACCTACAAAAAGGAGCTTCCCGCTTTGGAGGAACGTATCAAGTCCGCTCGCCAATGAACACCGGCACACACCACTACGCCCTCTCCATGGAATGGACCGGCAACCTCGGCACTGGCACCGACCATTACCGCAGTTACAAGCGGGATCATCGGATCAATATCGACGGCAAACCGGAGCTACTAGGTTCAGCGGACCCAACGTTCCGCGGCGATCCGGGTCGACACAACCCCGAGGATCTGCTGGTGGCGGCCTTGAGCGCTTGTCACATGATGAGTTATCTGCATGTGTGCGCGATCAACGGTGTGGTGGTGACCGCCTACGTGGATCATGCCACAGGGACGATGGAGACCGCATCGGATGGTAGTGGGCGCTTCCTTGAGGTGATCCTTCACCCCGCAGTGATGGTGCGCGACGAAGCGATGATCACGAAGGCGTCCGAGCTTCACCACAAGGCCCATGAACTGTGCTTCATCGCCAACTCGGTGAACTTCCCGGTGCGCTGTGTGCCGAGCACCCGAACGGAGCGCTAACGAATTGCACGCTGAAGGAAGGCCGGTGTTGCGTAGCATTGCGTCATGCGCGAACTGGAACGCTCCCTCCTATCCGTTGGACTTCTTTTGGCCCTTCACCTGACGTGTGTCGCCCAGGATACCGCGAAAGTGGACACCAAGGTGGCCTACCGCTACCCTGAAACCAGTGTTACGAAACACAGCGTCACCATCGGTGGGCAGCGCATCGACTACACGGCTACTGCGGGGCATCTGGTCCTGTTGGATGAAAAGGGGGTGAAGCGTTCGCATAACTTCTACGTGGCCTACACCAAGGACACGCCGAAGGACAAGCCGTCCGGTCACGCGGATCGCCCCATCACCTTCGCCTTCAACGGCGGGCCTGGTAGCAGCTCGGTCTGGTTGCACATGGGTGCCTTGGGTCCGAAGCGCGTGGTGATGAATGATGATGGCACCAGCAGCGGCCCTCCTTACACGATGGTGGATAACGCGCAGTCCTGGTTGGACAAGACCGACCTGGTCTTCATCGACCCGATCGAAACGGGGTACAGCCGTCCCGCAGAGGATGTGGAAAAGACCGAATTCACCGGATACACGCAGGACCTGCAAAGCGTGGGTGACTTCATCCACAAGTACGTGACTTTGAACGGTCGATGGGCCTCACCGAAATTCCTGGCCGGGGAGAGTTATGGGACCACGCGTGCCGCCGGGCTTTCGGGCTACTTGCAGGACCGCCACGGCATGTACCTCAACGGCATCGTGCTGATCAGTGCGGTGATGAACTTCCAGACCTTGGTTGGCAACGAGGGGAACGACCTACCGGCCAGCCTCTTCCTGCCCAGTTTCGCGGCCACGGCCTACCACCACGGCAAGGTGGATAAGCTGCGCTATCCCGCAATGGACAAGTTCCTCGATGAGATTGAGGCCTTCGCGATGACGGAGTACACCACCTTCTTGATGAAGGGCGATCGCACGACAGCTGAAGAGCGCGAGGTAATGGCGAGCCGGCTCAGCACCTACACGGGTATCGCTGCCGATGTGATCAAGCGGAACCACCACCGCCTCACCACGCGCATCTTCACGAAGGAACTCCTGCGGGCAGAAGGCCGCACGATCGGTCGTTTCGATGGCACGATCAAGGGCATCGATCGTAGCGATGCCGGCGATGGCTTCGAGTTCGATCCGAGCTACAACCTCACGGTCTACGGCCCATACACGGCGGCCATCAACGATCACCTGCGCAACACCTTGAAGTTCGAGAACAGCGACAAGGTGTACGAGATCCTCACCGGCAAGGTGCAACCGTGGAACTACGGCTGCGACCAGAACAAATTCCTGAACAACGCCGAGACACTTCGTTCGGCGATCCACAAGAACCCCGCCTTACGCGTGCTCGTCTGCAGCGGCTACTACGACCTGGCCACCCCCTATTTCGCCACGGAATACACGGTGGACCACATGTTCCTGGATGAGGAACTACGCAACAACATCACGGTGACGTACTACCACGGTGGGCACATGATGTACACGATGAAGACGGAGCTGGAGAAGTTCACTGGGGATGTGAAGAAGTTCTATGATGGGTTCAAGTTCTGAGCGGATCCGCGGCTCACTGGACCCATCGTCAAGGTCAGCCAGAGCGACCCACTTTCGAAGTGCCCTTCCTCCATGCATTGGCGAAGTGGAATAGCGTCGCAAGAAGGAAGGCGATGTTCACAAAGCGAGCGAATGGCGGCGCTCCTTCTGGCCACAGTTGACCAAGAAGGACGACCACGTTCAACAGGAGCAGGACGATCAGGACCGGCTTCTTCATGGTGATGATATTCCACCAAGGATAATACACCTGATCCGTTCACGATCGTAGGTTCAACCTATTGACCGGCAGGCCGATGGACTGTGAGTAAATCACGACGTCGACGCCATGAGCCTTCGGTAACTTCGTGCCCCTGCCTCAAGCCGCCCTCGATGTCGTTCAGTCACCTCCACAGCCGGTCCCGTTGAGGGCGGGATCCACACTCTTCTGATGTCGTTCAGTCACCTTCACGTCCACACCCAATTCTCGCTCCTCGACGGGGCCGCCAGCATCCCTTCGCTCTTCAAGAAAGCGGCGAAGGACGGCCAGCCTGCGCTTGCCATTACCGATCACGGCAACATGTTCGGGGCCTTCAAGTTCGTGGCCGAAGCCGGCAAGCACAAGAACGACGACGGCACGCCCAAGGTGAAGCCCATCGTGGGTTGCGAATTCTATGTGGTGGCGGATCGCTTCAAGAAGACCTTCACGCGCGACGACAAGGACAAGCGCTTCCACCAGCTGATGCTGGCCAAGAACGCGGAAGGCTACAAGAACCTCAGCAAGCTCTGCTCCCTGGGCTTCATGGACGGGTTCTACAGCAAGTATCCACGCATCGACAAGGAGCTGATCGTGAAGTACCACGAGGGACTGATCGCCACCACCTGCTGCCTGGGGGCCAGTGTTCCGCAGGCCATCATGCGCGCCGGTGATGGTGATCTCTCCGCTGCCGAAGCCGAGTTCAAATGGTGGCTGGACCTCTTTGGCGAGGACTACTACATCGAACTGCAACGCCACGGCATTCCCGAACAGGACAAGGTGAACGCCGTGCTGGTGCAATGGGCCGGCAAGTACAACGTACCCATCATCGCCAGCAACGACAGCCACTACACCGACCGCGAGGACAGCAACGCGCACGACATCCTGCTCTGCATCAACACTGGCGAGAAGCAGAGCACGCCCATCGCCACGGATGAGGACACCTCCACCAGGGACAAACGTTTCGGCTTTCCCAACGACCAGTTCTTCTTCAAGACCCAGGCCCAGATGGCCGAGACCTTCCGTGATCTGCCGGAGTCCTTGGACAACACCAACCTGATCGTGGACAAGGTGGAGACCTTGAAGCTGAAGAAGGACATCCTCCTGCCCAACTACCAGCTACCGGAAGGATTCACCAACCAGGACGACTACCTACAGCACCTCACGTACCAAGGGGCCATCAAGCGGTACATCAACGACGGGGTCTCGGGCATCGATTCGCTCGACGCGAAGATCAAGGAGCGGCTGGACTTCGAGCTCTTCGTGATCCGCACCATGGGATTCGCGGGCTACTTCCTCATCGTACAGGACTTCATCAACCACGGTCGCGAGATCGGGGTATTGATCGGTCCGGGCCGTGGCAGTGCGGCGGGCAGTGCGGTGGCCTATTGCATCGGCATCACCAACATCGACCCCATCAAGTACGATCTGCTGTTCGAGCGCTTCCTGAACCCGGACCGCAAGAGCATGCCCGATATCGATACGGACTTCGACGACGAAGGGCGCCAGCGCGTGATCGATTATGTGGTGGAGAAGTACGGCCAGAACCAGGTGGCGCAGATCGTCACGTATGGCAGCATGGCCGCCAAGAGCAGCATCCGCGATGTGGCCCGGGTGATGGACCTGCCCTTGGCCGAGGCCGATCGCCTGGCGAAGCTCATCCCGGAACGACCCGGCATCGAACTCGGTCGCCTGTTGCGTGCGCCCATGGACGGCGAAGGCAGCCTGAAGCAGAAGGAGAACCTGGGCAGCGATGAGATCGCCTTGGTGAAGCAATTGCGGGAGGTGTTGGAGAGTGGCGAACTCACCAGCGATGTGCTCAATGCAGCGGAAAAGCTGGAGGGATCGGTGCGCGGCACGGGCGTCCATGCGGCCGGCATCATCATCGCTCCGAGCGACCTCACGGAGATCATCCCTGTATGTACCTCGAAGGAATCCACCTTGCTGCTCACGCAGTACGATGGCAAGGTGATCGAGGACGCGGGGGTGATCAAGATGGACTTCTTGGGGCTGAAGACGCTCACCATCATCCGCGATGCGCTCCGGATGATCAAGGCCAACCATGGGGTGGACATCGATATCGACGGCATTCCGCTGGACGACCCGAAGACCTACGCACTCTACCAGCGCGCAGAGACGAACGGCACCTTCCAGTTCGAAAGCGCGGGTATGCAGAAGTACTTGCGCGAGCTGAAGGCCGACCAATTCGGCGACCTCATCGCTATGAACGCCCTGTACCGCCCGGGGCCCTTGGAATACATCCCCACTTTCATCAAACGGAAGCACGGTCTGGAGCGGATCGTGTACGACCTCCCCGAGATGGAAGACCTGCTGAAGGAGACCTACGGGGTGACGGTGTACCAAGAGCAGGTGATGTTGCTGAGCCAGAAGCTCGCGGGATTCACCAAGGGCGACGCGGACGTGCTGCGGAAGGCGATGGGCAAGAAGGACCGCGCCACGCTGGACAAGATGAAGGGCAAGTTCCTGGAAGGGACCGCCGAGCGGGGCTTCGATGCCAAGGTGTGCGAGAAGATCTGGACCGACTGGGAAGCCTTCGCGCAGTACGCCTTCAATAAGTCGCACTCCACTTGCTACGCTTTCGTAGCCTACCAGACCGCGTGGTTGAAGGCCAACTATCCCAGTGAGTACATGGCCAGCGTGCTGACCCACTCGCAGGGCAGCATCGACAAGATCACCTTCTTCATGGAGGAATGTCGGCGCATGGGCATTTCCGTCCTCGGTCCCGATGTGAACGAGAGCCAATTACAATTCAGCGTGAACAAGCAAGGCCAGATCCGCTTCGGGCTCGGCGCGGTGAAGGGTGTAGGCGAAGCAGCGGTTGAGGCTATCGTCACCGAGCGCCAGGCCAATGGTCCCTACAAGGACATCTATGACCTGATGCGGCGGGTGAACCTACGGGCCGCCAACCGCAAGGCGTTGGAAAGCCTGGCCTACGCAGGGGCCTTCGATGGTTTCCCAAAGAGCCATAGGGCACACTTCTTCCACAGCGCGGGCGAAGGCAAGCCCACCTTCCTCGAAACGCTGGTGCGTTATGGGCAGCAAAGTCAGGACGGCGCGGACAGCGCACAGGTGAACATGTTCGGAGAGTCCGATGATGCTGCGGGCATCCCTGAACCCACCCTACCGGCCATCGATCCGTGGAGCGCGTTGGAACAACTGCATTACGAGAAGGAAGTCATCGGTTTCTACCTGAGCGGCCACCCGTTGGACGACCATCGCTTGGAGATCAAATACCTGTGCAACACCACCCTGCCCGATCTGAAGGAACTGGACAAGTTGGCGGGCCGCGACCTCACCTTCGCGGGGATCGTCACCAAGGCCGAACACCGCATCGCCAAGAGCGGCAAACCCTTCGGAAGTCTCTCGTTGGAGGATCACAGTGGCACCCACGAATTCATGTTCTTCAGTGAGGACTACATGAAGTTCAAGCTCTACCTGCAGACCGGCGCATTGCTCTTGGTGAAGGGCAAGGCCATGGTGCGCACTTGGGGGCGCGATGAAGGGCAATTGGAGCTGAAGGTGTACAACATCGACCTGTTGGGCGACGCGCGGGAGAAATACATCACCAAGCTCAATCTGAAGTTGGATGCAGACCGGGTGGACGACGCCTTGGCCCGTGAACTTGGACAGCTATTGAAAGCGTCACCCGGTAAATGCAGGGTGAGCATCCAACTCGTGAGCGAACAGGAAAAAATGGCCCTTGAAGCGCCCACAAAAGGGATCAGCGTGGCGGTGAGCGAAGATCTTATCCGGTCATTGGACGGCCTACCCGAGGTTTCCTACACCCTGAACTGACGGATCGTCAGATTAGTTTCCATGGCAAGGATCTTGTCTAGGGGCAGTACCTTTGCGGTCGTAACGCGTGGAAAACTGATCGGATCAGACGGTAGATCGATCGTCAGCGATCCACAACTTGCACGACCAACGAACAGTAACAAACGAGGCAACGGGAGTTGCCCACCTTAGAACATGGCACTCGAATTCACCGACAGCAACTTCGAAGAACTCGCGCTGAAGAGCGACAAACCCGTGATGGTGGACTTTTGGGCGGAATGGTGCGGCCCCTGCCGCATGGTAGGTCCAGTGGTGGAGGAATTGGCGAAGGAGTACGATGGCAAAGCCGTCATCGGCAAGGTCAACGTGGACAACAATCCGCAGACCGCCATGAAGTACGGCATCCGCAGCATCCCCACGATCCTGTTCATCAAGAACGGCGAGGTGGTGGACCGCAGTGTGGGTGCAGTGCCCAAAAGCCAATTGAGCCAGAAGCTCGAAGGGCAGTTGGCCTGATCCGAATAGACCTATGGTGTGAAGCCCGGTCAACACCGGGCTTCATTCTTTACGATCTTCGCGAACATGCCCATCGAACAGAAAGCCCTGCAGGTCCTTAGCCAGCTTGAATTCCACTCCAAACAGGTGGTCGAAGGTTTTCTCGCGGGATTACACAAGAGTCCGTTCCATGGGTTCAGTGTGGAGTTCGCCGAGCATCGGGCCTACAACCAGGGCGAAAGCACCCGCCACATCGACTGGAAACTGTACGCCCGTACGGATAAACTCTTCGTGAAGCGCTACGAGGAGGAGACCAACTTACGCTGCCAGCTGGTGGTGGATGCCTCGAGTTCCATGTACTATCCGGAGGTGGTCCCGAAAGGTGGGTTCAACAAGATCCAGTTCGCCACCCATGCCGCTGCCGCCTTCGTGCAGTTGCTCAGGAAACAGCGGGATGCTGTTGGACTCACCACCTTCGCTGACCGTGTGATCATAAAGGAGGAAGCCCGTAGCAACGCGGTACACCTGCGACATCTGATGCACCAACTGGAGGACCTGCTCAGCACCGAAGCACCGGCCCGTGGCCAGCGCACCTCGGTGGTAGAGGCCCTTCACGACATCGCCCAGCGCGCCCATCGCCGCAGCCTGGTGGTGATCCTAAGCGACATGCTCGACGGCGCCGATCGCGAGGATGAAGTCTTCGAGGCCCTGCAACACCTGCGGTTCAACAAGCACGACATCATCATTTTCCACGTGGTGGACCGCAAGCATGAGTTGGACCTCGACCTCGCCGACCGACCGTACACCTTCGTGGATGTGGAGACCGGCGAACAGGTGAAGGCCCACCCAGCGGAAGTGCGAGAGGCCTACAAGGCCGCTATGGCCGATCGTTGGCACCGCTTGAAGCTGAAGTGCGGACAATACCGGATCGACCTGGTGGAAGCGGACATCAACGCCGGTTTTGAACCCATCCTGTTGGAATTCCTTACGAAACGCGCGCGGCTTTACTAGCTGGACGACACTTTTTCATCTTGCTATTGCAGGAAAGATCCATAGCCTTACATTTGCAGCCGCCTCGCTGAAAAGCGGGGTTGAACGGACCGGTAGTTCAGCTGGTTAGAATGCCGCCCTGTCACGGCGGAGGTCGCGGGTTCGAGTCCCGTCCGGTCCGCAAAGAGCCCCCGTCGCAAGGCGGGGGCTCTTTCCTTTGAAGCAGACGGGACGAGAAGCCTGTCCCGAGCAAGCCCCGAGGAACGAGGGGCGCGTCGAGGGAAGTCCCGTCCGGTCCGCAAAAAAGGTCATCTTCGGATGGCCTTTTCTGTTTTACCGCCCCCATGCGCGCCCTTCTGCTCAGCTGTGCACTTGCTCTACCGGTATTCCTTATGGCACAGGACGCATCGCTGGTGCCGGGTATCCGCACCGAGCTGGCCAGCGCCACCAACGACACCCTGCGCGCTGATGCCCTGGCCCGCCTTTGCTTCAACCTGATCAACACCAACCCCGACAGTGCGCGGCATTATGGCGAACAAGCACTTGCACTGGCCTCCCGCATCGCCAACACCCGCGCTTTGGGCGATGCGCACAACAACCTGGGCTGGCTGGAGGCCCAGCAAGGACACTTGGACAGCGCTGCCCACCATCTGGACAAAGCACTGGCCCTGTTCCGGAAGGCGGGTAGACCTGACCATATCGCCGTGGCCTTGAGCAACAAGGGCTGGGTAGCGGAAAAGCACGGCGACCAAGTGGGCGCGCTGAGCCATTTCCTGGAGGCCTTGATGTTCAGCGAGCAGGCCAAGGATAGTGCCAGCACCTCCATCCTGCTCTATTCCATCGGCATCGCCTACAGGAAGACGGGTGACATGAAGCAGGCCCTGGAGTTCCTGGAGCGATCGGCCGCCATGGAACGGGCACTAGGGCGGAAGAACACACAAGCCAATTGCACGGTCGCCATCGGTAACACCTACCGAGAAATGGGCGACACCACCCGTGCGTTGGAACAGATGCAACAAGCGGCGGTCATGTTCGAAGCGCTGCGCGATCATCAGGGCCTGGGCATCACGGCGGAGAACCTCGGCGACCTGTTGGCCCCGCGCGACCCTGCCGCTGCGCTGAACGCTTACCGCAAGGCACGCGCCCATTACGACACACTGCACAGCACCACGGACCTTGCCTATGTCCTGCGCAGCTTGGGGGCTCTTCACCTGAGGGCAGGAAGAACGAAGGAAGCAGCGGAAGCACTACGAACAGGGCAGGCGCTTGTGGCAGGTACAGGGGACGCTGAATTGGAGATGAACTATGCCTTCAGCTTGGCCGAACTGGGGCGCGCTCAAGGCGATGCCGATGCGGTGTTCTCCCAGATGGAACGGTACCTGGCCCTGAAGGACAGTGTGCAGGGTGCCGACACGCAACGGGAGCTTGCGCGCCTTCGTACCGCCTTCGACACCGAACGCAAGGAAAAGGACAATGCCTTGCTGCGCGCGCAGAACAGCGAACAGGCCGAGCGTATCCGCCGCAACCGGCAGCGCCTGGTCGGCATCGCGGTCATCGCAGCCCTCGCCACCATAGCAGCACTGCTCTTCTACCTCAACTACCGCCAGAAACGGAAGCATGCGCTGCTGCTCGAAGACCTGAACAGCAAGCTCGCCAACAGCAACGCAGAGATCACCGAGATCAACGGCCTGCTGGAGCTGAAGTTGTTGCGCAGCCAGATGAACCCACACTTCATCTACAACAGCCTTAGCAGTGCGGCACGGATGACGCAGGCAGGACAACATGTGGAAGCCCTCGCCTATCTACAGGGATTCGCACGACTACTGCGACAAGTGTTGGACCACAGCGTGGACGACCGGGTGAGCGTGGAGGCCGAGGCGGACTTCTTGCGGCAATACTTGAAGCTGGAAGCCGTGCGGATGGAAGGGCTCACGTACACGGTGGAAGTGGATGCGATGCTCTTGGAAGAAGACGCCGACGTACCAGCCTTGATCGTGCAGCCATTCGTCGAGAACGCGATCCTGCATGGGCTATCGGAAAAGGCGGGTGAACGCCGACTGACCGTGCATTTCGATCGCGTTGAAGAACATGTCCGCTGTATGATCACCGACAACGGCGTGGGCCGGATGGCTTCTGGTACGTCCATGCCGAACGGAAAGGACCATCGATCGCTGGGTATGCAGCTCACGAGGGAGCGCTTGCTGTTGCTCACGCGCAGGCTGGGTGGCGAACGCTCGGTGCAAGTCGAGGACCTTCTCGATGTGAACGGGGAACCGATGGGTACGCGGGTCACCCTGCTGCTGTAAGGCCATCGGTCCGCTAACTTGCCGGTCCAGCATAAAGGAATGATCAAGGCCTTGATCGTGGATGATGATGCGGCGAACAGGGACTACCTACGTTCGTTGATGGCCAAGCATCCTGAAGTATCGGTGATCGGTGAAGCAGGGACCATTTTCCACGCACAGGAGCTTATCACCTCCGAAGCACCCGACCTGCTCTTCTTGGACGTGGAAATGCCCGGCGGCAGTGGCTTCGACCTGCTGCACCAGCTGGGTACTTGGCCCTTCGACGTCATCTTCTGCACGGGCTTCCAACGCTACGCGATACAAGCCATCCGCTTCAGTGCGCTGGACTACCTGCTCAAGCCCGTGCAACCGGATGAGCTTTCCGCAGCCCTGCAACGCTTCAAGCTGCGCCATCCGCAGCAGCGTGACGTGGTGCAACAACAGTTCCTTTCGAACGTGGGCCAAGGTGATGAAAAGGCGATGAAGCTGACCCTCACCCATGGAGACCGCACCTATTTCATCGCGCCATCGGACATTTCCCACTGCACGGCAGACGATAACTACACGGAGCTTCACACCAGTGACGGCCACCGCTTCGTTTCGGCCCGCACGTTGAAGGACTACGAGGACATGCTGCACCCCATGGGTTTCCTGCGCGTGCACCGCAGCCAATTGGTGAACAAGGCGAAGATCACCCACCTTGAGGATGGGCATGTGGTGCTGGTGAACGGGATCCGGGTAGAGATCAGTCGCCGGAAACGCGAAGAGGTGAAGAAGGCCCTGGGTTCCTGATCCGACCGCTGCCTCAAGGCACGTACCGTTCACTCAGGTATGCTTCCCATCCGGCCGAGCATGATGCTGCTTAGCGGCACCAACCCGACCGGTCATGAACAACAAGGACCACTTCGCGGACATCGCCTTGTGCGTTGCCCTTCTCGCGCTCTCCCTACTTCCCTTTGCCAGCCAAGCGAACACAGGCAAGGAGGCTCAACCTGCCGAACGGACAGGCTTCCTCCAGAACAAGGGCCAGATACACGACCAGCACCGCGTGGCGAACCCCGCCGTACGGTATCTGCTGAACGGGGTGGGAATGAACGTTCAATTGAGGAACGATGGGTTCGCGTATGATACTTACGTGGTAGAACATTCGGCTGAGGAAAGAGAACCACGTGAAGAATGGCCACACCGTTCCTCCGACACGGACCGCTCCGCCTTCCTCCACCCTACCCCGCCCCCGACCATCCATCGTTTCCACCGGATCGACCTCCTGTTCGTGAACGGCAACGCGAACGCACAGATGATCGCAAATGGTGAAAGCGAAGACTACCTGAACTACTACACCGATGTGACCGGTGAGGCAGGGGCCACCTTCGTTCATCACTACGCCGTGGTGACCTATATGGCGGTTTGGCCGAACATCGATGTGCGCTGCAAAGCCACATCGGACGGGTTCAAATACGATGTGATCGTGAAGCCGGGTGGTGATCTGCGCGATGTGCGTTTCGATGTCAAGGGTGCAACCATCACCGAAGGCTCCGGAGGAGAACTCGTATTGGAATGGGCCGGTGGAATGCTGAGGGAATCCATCCCTGAAAGCTGGGTGGAGAACGGTCGTCACAGGCTGTCGGTGGATGTCCACTACGACGTGGGATCGGATGGCAGCTTCGGTTTCCGTACGAACGGGCAAGATCAAGGCACATTGGTGATCGACCCGTACCCTACGAACCCATGGGCGACGTATTGCGGCGGCACCGGATACGACTCCGGCAACGCAGTGGCGCTCGACGGTTCGGACAACGGCTACCTCGCGGGTACGACCACATCGACCGGCACCGTTGCCACGAGCGGCACCCATGATGTAACGCACAATGGCGACTACGATGCCACACTGATGAAATACAGCCCTGCCGGCATCAAGCTTTGGGGCACCTATTACGGCGGCAGTGGACGTGATGTGTCCGAAGGAGTAGCGGTAGAGGTCGGCGGTATACCATCCATCTGCGGGGCGACATCCAGCAATGCGGGGATCGCATCGGCCGGTGGTCATCAGACCGTCTTCGCTGGTGGCTTCTCTGATGCCTTCCTGGTCAAGTTCCATGCGAACGGCACCCGGATGTGGGGCAGCTACATGGGTGGCGCCGGCACCGACAATGCAACGGGGATCACGGCAGGTAGCACAGGCCAACTCGCGATCAGCGGATACAGCACGTCGGTGTCGGGCATCGCCAGTGCAGGAGCCGCGGATGTCACATTCGGCGGGGACGTGGACGCCTTCGTGGCACACTTCACCTCCGGCGGAATGCGCTCTTGGAGCACCTACTTAGGAAGCAGCGGGCATGATGTGGCCAAAGGCATCGCCTTCACCGGGAACTACCCGGTGGTCTGCGGATACACCACCTCCACAACCGGCATCGCCACCGGCGCTTCCTACGACCTTACCCACAACGGATCAGAAGACGCATTCGTAGTGCGGTACACGAGTGCAGGCGTGAAAGCGCTGGGCACCTATTTCGGTGGTTCCGGCAACGACCGGGCATACGGAACGACCTTCAACATGTTGAACCGGTGCGTGATCGTAGGAAGTACGGGATCGACCTCGGGCATCGCATCCGTTGGCGCGGCTCAAACAACGTTCGGTGGAGGCAATACCGATGGTTTCATCGCCTGCTTCGACCTCATGAACCTGAACCGTGTCTGGAGCACCTATTGCGGCGGGTCCACAAGTGGCTCTGAACCGCTCGTTGGTGTGGCCTCGACGAACGGCGGTAGTGTGGCCGTGGTAGGTGCACCGTTCTCTGGCGGCCTTGGTACTTCCGATGCATGGCAGCCCAACAATGAGAATGGCTCTTCCCTGTACCGGACATTCGTCGCCGGATATAGCAGCGTTGGTGGTAAACAGTGGGGAGGCTATCCACACCTGTTGTACGGCTACGCGATCGGGGGCAGTTCCAGCAGTGTGCTGATCACCGGACTCGGGCTGAACACCAACCCACCCGTGGCCCCGCCCAATGCCTACCAACCGGTCTATGGCGGCGGCTCCAACGATGCGTTCATCACCAAGCTCGACCTCACCGGCGGATCAGCGTTGGCACCTACGCCTGCCTCAGAAAGTACAGTGGATCTGAAAGCGACCGTGGTGGATGGAATGCTCAAAATGCTCGAGGAACCAAGCGAAGAGATCACGCAACTGACCGTGCGTGACGCTGCCGGGCGAGAACTCTTCACACGCGCCTGGCAGACCAGTCAGCCCTTTCAGCTGCCTACGACCCTTGTCCCAGGCATCTACAACGCCACCGTAATGCATCCGGATGGCCGCACTTCGACCACTCGTTTCTTCCTTCCCTGACCGTTACCTCGGGCCCTCGACCGCTCGCTCGGATCCCCAAGCCGCCCGGTAGCCTCTTGCGTTGCTTCGGGCCAACAATACCAACCTCATATGAAAGTCGCACTGCTGCCGCTCGTCTTCGTGTCTTCCGCTGCCGTAGCACAATGGAGCAACGACCCCGCCGATCCGATGGTAGTGTGCAACGCGGCCAACGAACAGCGCTTCGTACGCGCCATCGCCGATGCGGACAGTGGCTACTATGTGTTCTGGAGCGATCTGCGCAACAGCCCCCAGAAGGCGGATCTCTACGGTCAACATTTCGATAGTGAGGGCAACGAACTATGGACAGCGAACGGCGAGCTCCTGATGAGCCACCTGACGAAGAGCGTGAATTACATGGCTCCACTGCTGATGCCCGATGGCTCCTTGATCGTGGCTTTCCTGGCCGGTGCCAATGCCTACGGTGGGGATACGTTGAAAGCCATGCGCTTTGATGAGGACGCGAACGCGCTTTGGTCCGAACCCAGCACGTTGCTCACCGGCCTGGACCATCGCAGCCTACAACTGGTATTGAGTGACAGCTGCGCATACCTGATGGCCTATTGCGAATCCTGTGGCAGTGGTGGCTACGGCTGCCGCATGCAACGCGTGCGCATGGACGGTACCGTGCAATTCCCTTCGGTAGGCATCGTGGCTACGAGCAACTATGGTCCTTACACGGTGCGACCCGACGGTGCAGGTGGCATCATCCACAGCATCCGCTGCGGCAACGGTGCGGGTACCTGTCTGGTAGCACAACGCTTCGACAGCTTGGGCACGGCTGTTTGGCCCGGTTACATCAACCTGGCTGATGGCAATGGTCTCAACTATGCCTTCGCTACCGCCGTTGACGATGGTGCGAACCAGACCGCGGTATGGGAGGTGAACGGTGATCTACGAATGACCCAGGTGGATACGCTGGGGAGCCCCACGTGGTCGCCCGCTGTACGGATCGCCACCGACCTGCCGACCTACTCGCAAGCCGACCCTTCCGTGGTGGTCAGCGACGACGCCCTGTTCGTGGCGTGGAGCGACAACCGCCCCCCTGCCGCGAACGTGGACCTCTTCCTCCAGAAGTACGACCTCGCGACCGGTGCAGCGCTTTGGGCAACGGATGGCATCCCCGTCATCCAAATGAACACCTTCCTGCCGCGAACCGGTATGGTGCTTTCAGACAGCGGTGCCGTGGTGGTGACCCAGGAAGGGAATATCGATGGGTACTCGGCCATGCGGGTGCGCGGGGACGGCACCCTCGCGTGGTCAGACCCTACCGTCCTTTGTGTTCCGGCCTTCAATCCGGCAAATGCGGAGCGCGTTCATCTGCCCGACGGGAACGGCGGTCTGGTGGCGTTCTGGCAGACTTCCGCAGGAGACGTGTATGGCGCACGGGTCTATCGCAACGGCAAGCGTTATAACGACGTGGGCCTCGTAGAAACGGCGCAACGGACCACCATCCGCTCCTACCCGAACCCGGCGACCGATGTGCTCACGCTCGAACTTCCTGCCGATCAACACATCACACAGGTGCAGGTGATCAATGGCCAAGGACAGGTCGTGGAAGTACCGTTCGCCGGCCGTTCCTTGGACCTGAGCAGGACCGCACAGGGCTGTTATGTGGCCCTCATCCACACCTCGAAAGGCGTATCCACCGCACACTTCATCAAGAACTGACCACCGTGAAAAGCCACATTCTCATCGGCATCCTTGCGCTCGCCTTCATCACCGCTTGCAAGAAGGACGACGACACACCCAGCCCCAGCAGTGGCGCAAACACCAATGGCGGTGGAGGTGGCGGCCAGGTCGGCGCGGAACTGATCACCAGCTGGAGCCCCTTGGTGCCCTACCGTGATCAGGAGGTCATCTTCACCGGCGGGCCTTTCAACACGGATATAACAGCGAATAGCATCACCGCCTGGGGTGAGCCGTTCGAGATACTCGCAGTCACCGAGACCCAGATCACCGCTCGCCCTGGCCCGAACATGGATACAGCCGTACCCGGATACAACAGCGTGATCATCACCAGCGGGAATGCGGTGGATACCATTCCATACGTCTATTGGAAACGACCGTTCAACCTGATGTTTCTGGAGGACAATCTGGATGATATCTACTCAGGTGCGCCAGCGCGACCAGGGGACCGGGTCTCCTTTCGTTGTATCAGCGCCACGCCATCAGGGATGTCCGCCAGCATCAATGGACAGAGCATACCGACCGAGATCACGGTGGACTCGAGCTACTACTGCATCATCACCTTCCGCATTCCGGTGAGCATGGGCGTGGGCACCGATGAGAGCGACCTGACCACCGCACTGCTTAGCGCGACGAATGGCGACGGCCGCACCGATACCCTCACCATCGGCTGGGCACCGACACCGGATATGGAGATCTTCGGACTCGAACTGGTCGGGGGTGGAAGTTCGTTCGACCTAGGCGACATGAACAGCCAGGGCCAGGTGCTCAACTTCCGTGTCTTCGGGAACTACCTGCACAGCGGTCAAGGCTGGACACTCACCGGACCATCCGGCACGGTGGGCACTTGGGGTACGGGCGACTACGGGAACGAATCGTTCATCGTCATCAACCCGATCAGCTTGCAAGTAGGATACTACGTGCTGTCCTTGAACGGCACTTTCCACTCCTACGGCTTCACCTTGGTGGACTGATGCGCATCACGCTTATCATCCTCTGTAGCACGGTGACCACGGCGATAACAGCTCAAGGGCTCGATGTGCGCAACGGGTTATCGAATTGGGGTGTGGATACCATCCAGCAGTACTACCTGCCCGACTGGCAAGGCACACATCTGCCAACGGAAGGCATCCAATGGACCTGGGACCTGGACTCCATCGACTTCGTGTTCGAGGGGGAAGTGCGCGATACGGTGTGGCACCACAGTGAACATATCCCACCTTCTGCGGGAGGTGCGTTCTCGGTGTTCTCCATGCGGAACCAATGGTACACCTTCTATCACTTGAACGCCGACACCTTGGTGGAGGACAGTGCTTGGGCGTTCCTACAGGGCACCACCGAGATCGGTCATCCCGCCGTTCCGCTCTGTTGGCAAGGCCAACACCTCGGAGATACGCTGTGGTACTTCGATCAGCTCGCAGGACTCCAGCGCATGACCACTTACAGGGCGCACCTCTCCCTGCGTACCCCGTGGATGCCTTGGACCGAGCTGCTCGTCTTCGAGGACCGTGTGCTGGACTTCATCATTTACCGTATCCACCGTCGCGAGGACCTGGTGCGCGAAGTGACCCGCTACGTGGTGGGCGACGGGCTGTACCTGATGTGGCCGTCTGGGATCGAACATTCTCGATAAGAAGAAAGGCGGAAGTATCTGAACCCTATCGAATTGGCACCAGTTCACCACTTCCTACGGCCTCCGATCGCTCGGTCGCCGTTCAGAACCAGATCATGCCGATACTTCCGCAGGTTGCCTTCAGCAGCAGCAGTCCGTCCACTACACCGAGGTAGTAGAGGATCGGACGTCGTTTGCGCAGGGTGAAGATGACCATGAGCAACGCAGCGAAGGGCACCGCGTTCCAGAAGATCCGCATGGCACTGAACCCATTCATGTATCCGTACGCCAGGAACGTGACCAGACCGAGCAAGGTCAACGGCAGCACGATACGGAACAAGGTGGTCCGCAAACCACGTTGGACCACGAACGTCCGCAATTGACTGCGGTGGTCACCAGCGTGGTCCTTGATATCGAACAACACCGCGATCATGGCGCAGAACATCATGTTCTTGAAGAAGAGGCGTGCCATCAAGCCGGTATCGATCACATGTATACCCGGGAAGGTTCCGGCGAGCACCACGGGGAAGACCGTCACCACACCAGCCCACACGAAACCGAGAACGAACGGCTTGAGCACACCGATATTCCGAAGGGCGACGGATCCGATACCATAGTAAGCGACTGCCACGAGAAGGAATACCCCGACCAGCACGATGTCCGGGCCATCGAGATCGAAAAGAAGTTCCCGCTTCTCCAAGGCGACACCACAGACGATGCTGATCAAGATGACTTGCACGACGCGCTGTTGTGGCGCGTGATCAGCGAACCATCGAGCGCGCTCGCCATCACCTGGTGTTCGGAGGTACGCGCGATAGGCATGATTGTAGAAGGCCACACACCCGGAGAACACCAGGATATGGTACCACGGACCGTTGATCGTAGCATGCTGTTGCAGTGCGGATTCGGCACCTAGTGCCACGGCACAAAGCCCGATGAACCAATTGCCGAAGAAGAACCCGCGCATCACCTGACCCAAAGTAAGGTCGGAAAGGGGATCGTAAAGTGGGCTCCATTGTTCTTCGCTTCGTCCTGGATGATATATTCACACCACAAGGACACCAAGGCCGGTATGATCGAGACCAAAGAACACCGAACTGCGAACAAGGTGAAGATACCAACGTCGCATGCGGCACCTTTGGACGGAACCGTAACACTAAAGGAGTATCTCCGGAAGAACGCTCTCATCATACTGGGAGCAGCCGTAACGTGTGGCGTGATCGCAGCCGTATGGCTCATCCGGACTCCCTATTTGTTCCGGTCGGAGGCGACATTGATGGTGAACTCCTCTTGGGACATGGACGAGGTCACCCAGCTCGGGAGGAGCGACATGATCCCTTTGGATGTGCGGGTGACCTACCTATCCGTTTCCAGCGACATGCTAGAACGATTGGAGCGGCGCTTCGGTCCAACAGACCGCGGATCGGAAACGACCGGACTTGGTCCGTCGGGTTGGGCTGAAGCCATGTCGGACAGGATCGAAGCCATCCATGTAGAACCAGGCATCATTCGATTATTGGCCTACGACGAGGACCCGCAGCGTGCCTGTACCATAGGAAATGCGATGATCGAAGAACTGCGGGATCTGCATCGGAACATCGCGGAAGAACGGTTGGCCACCTACAATCAGACCATCTCAAAGGTAGTGGCTCGCTCCGGGGAAATGGATAAGCAACGGACCGAAGCGACGGTCGGTCTGCTGAAAGAACTTCGCTCGATCGCGTTGGTCGACGAACGCACGCTTGATCCGCAGGTTCGGCTCACCATGGACGAATTACGGAGCAGGATATCCCTTGCGATCTCCAACCTGGAATCCGCCGATGAGATGTTGGAGCGCACCATTCGCGACCACGGGATACGCCTGGAAATGGCTGGCACGTCGTTGGATGAGGAGATCATCGTTATCCACCGGCCCGCCATCAAGGATAGCAGCAGCCCGTGGCTCGATGGCCTTGGTCGGACGATGTTCGCGGCCTTGGGTGGCGCATTCTTCTCTGCCTTGACCCTGTTGATCTGGTTCTTCCATGGGCCAACCTTGCTAGTCGCCTTGAACGAACCAAGACCTCAACCCCTTGAGCCCGAACCGCCGGTGAACGGCAAGGTCTTGCGCTGATATCACGGCAGCTGAGCCGTAGAAAAGGAAAGCGATCTTGGGGTCATCCAAGAAGTTATTCACCAAAGCGTGGACGGCATACGCCGCGAAGGCTAGTACCGCATACACTGCGAGAGGCTGTGCGCGAAGGGTCCAGCCCCTCCACAAGACCGCAATGCAGAATGCACCGAAGAGCATGAGACCGATGACACCGCTCTCCGCCAGCGATAAAAGGTATTCGGAATGTGCGGTTCCGCCGCTCATGAACAGAACCTGTGGATTCGTACGGATGAAGACATCCGGACCGGCGCTCCATGTCTTGGTGACATACGGCATCGCCACCAAGGAATCAATGGTATAGTGGGTCCTATCCTCTGAGCGTTGGTGTTGGATGTAGAAGAACTGGAAGGTCCCTGGTCCATAGCCCAAGAGTGGTCGTTCTTGTGCCATGCGTATCGCTGACTTCCACCTGTTCAATCGTTCCTTGTTGCTGCTGTCGTGAGAAAAATCGAACATGGTCACAAGGCTGACCTTGTAGCCAGCTTCCGGTGAATAGGAGTCGACAAGGTTCGCATTCATCGGCGAACGAGTGCTCAAGACAATGACCACTGCGGCCACCAGCACCGCGACCACTGCTACGACTCGGGCCAAGCGCAACCTGAATGTGATGAGGACACCCAAGAACAGCGCGACCAACGCACTCAACCAACCCGCACGGCTGAAAGAAACAAGGAGAGCGAGCACGAGCAGACAGAAAAACATGTTATGCAGAACCTTGCGCTTCAGACCCTGCTGTGCCAAGGACCCATTCCAAAC
Organism: Flavobacteriales bacterium; assembly: GCA_016787995.1. GTDB lineage: Bacteria > Bacteroidota > Bacteroidia > Flavobacteriales_F > PHOS-HE28 > PHOS-HE28. The sequence continues at coordinate 23,372 of JAEUTB010000040.1, forward strand.
GTAGATCGCCAGAAAGACCAAGGAGGCAGCGTAGCTCGTGTGATCATTATAGAATGGGAAGGGCGCATAACCCGCGATGTTGCGTGTGAAGCCTTCATCCAGACAACGGACCATTACAAAGAGCACCACGATCAACAACCCGATCCCATATGCGACCATGATACGGTTGAAATATGCGCCCCCTACCATCACCAACTCCCTGATCGCGACATAAAAGACCAGGATGTACGCCGTTCGCACGACCATGGATTTGGTACTTACCAGAAGATCCTCGGACAAAAGTGCGGTCAGCAAGGACCATGTGAGGTGTAGAACAAGCGACCAGGAGACCGCATCCTGAGGGACTAACGCATGCCAACCGACCGCACGAACGACATTGAGCATTTTAAGCACAACGCCTATGCCGATGATCCCGATCAACGGTTCAGCTGGCAGCACAACTTCAGTTCCGACATCGAGAAAGAATACTTTCACGGAGATCGGAATGAACAAGGACATGGCCACGAACGCTATCCATGGCAAACTAGACCCACCCACATGTTCTTGTAACCACAGCTTCATGAAAAGATCGGATCCCACTGATGGAATATCGTCCGAATATACCTTTCAGCCCCATCTGATAAGCACACCACAAGTTCAATACGACTTAGATGCCCATCGATGGGACCTGACCACCTGCAACAGCCGATACATGATGTTCCACCATGAGTAGGGGTTTCGTCCGTGAAGACGACCAGGAGGAAGCACCCTTCATTCCTCCTCGAGCACCTCTGCCTGATGGTGTAGCGAACTATGTGACGCCTCGAGGTTTGGAGCTCCTACGTCTCGAACGCCAAGATCTTGAACGGGAGCGGGCGAACATCACAGGGAACGATGATGAACGGCGTCGTGCCCAGGCTGCCCTGGATGGAAGAGTGGCGCTGCTCCAAGAACGCATCTCCACTGCCCGGGTGATCGAGCCCGCCCCACAACACGATGAAGTGCGCTTCGGATGCACGGTGGTCTTGATGCATCTCAACGGACCCCAAGCAGGTGGTGAACGGCGATGGACCATCGTCGGTGTGGACGAGGCTTCCGTGAAGGAAGGGCGCATCGCCTTCACGGCCCCACTTGCAAGGGTGTTGATCGGCAAGCGGTTGAACGAAGAAGCCGAACTTCGCAACGGTCCGGTGCCTCAGCGATTCCGGATAACATCGATCACATGAGCAAAGAAGTCGTGCGGTTCGAGGTCGTGGGCGATCACGTGGAACTGAACCAATTGTTGAAGCTTGTCGGGTTCTGTGCCAGCGGTGGCGAAGGGAAACACCTGGTGGCAGCCGGTCTCGTGTCGGTCGATGGCGAGGTGGAACTGCGCAAGACGTGCAAGATCAGGCCTGGCCAGCGTGTACGTTACGGGAACCAGGAAGTGGAAGTCGTAGCTCCAGAAGACTGATCATCACATCGCACGGCGCGTGGTGCGCACATAGGTCAGGTCCAACTTCTTCGTTGCCGCCGCGTCACCGACCAGATACAGTGCACCAGCCCGGTCGCCGGTCTCATCAGGCTTGTCGGTGACCACCAACGCCTTGTGGCACGCATCGAAATTGATATGCGGCACGGGACTCGAGGTGTGGATGCGGAAATCAGGATTCCACCATCCGATGTTGCTCACATTGAGCTGCCCAGACACGTAGTGGATCACTGGCGCCCCGATCGGGTTGTTCCAATAGATGTTCTCCAACTGCACGGTCGATTTGGGCGGCATGTTCACATGGATACTGGCCTTGCGTAGTCGATGCTCCACGTGGAAGTTGGAGAGGGTAAAGGCCTTCACCACGGCATTGTTCGCGTACCCCTCCTCATCGCCGTCCGTCCTGGCAGAGAGAAAAAGGTCGTGATCGGATTCGGCACCTTCGCTGATGCAATCCGTCATTCGTACACCTCCACTGTTCAGCACGGTGAAGGCCGCCGTGGTGGTCTTATTGCAATACACTCGACACTGTTCCAACACGGTGTGGTTGCTTTGGCTATTCATCGTATTGGCACCGGGCCAGTCGCCGCATCGGATCAGGAAACCGCGGTTCACGGGATTGGTCACCAGCACATTCTCCAAACGGGCCATCAAACAGAACCGCAGATCCACGGCCACTTCGGTCTGTCCGTTCATGCGACAATTGATCACCGTACTGTTCAAGGTGGCCTGTAGATCCACGGCTTTGCGTCCTCCGACTATCGCCGCGAAATCACGGATGGTATACCGATCACCCGTGCGTTGTGCAGCCGTCTTCTGGTCCGCGATCGGTGTGGTGAAACCGTTGGAAGAGGCTCCGAGCGTAAGCTTGCAGCCCTTTCCATCGATCACCAGGTACTGCGTTCTCGGTAGCACGATATCACCCGAAGCGTGATACTCAGCAGCGGCGGAGAAGGAGAGGTAGGTCGCGTCCTTCGGCAGCTTGGCGAAGTAGACCGAGACGTCACCAGCGGGCACGACGTATTCCGTGGCGAACAGGTTCGTGCTGTGGACGACTAGAAGTACCAGTATCGTGAGGTAGTTGGAATGAACGGTCATCGAGGAGCTGTGGGTTGAAGGAAGGACATTCGATAGGGACCATCGAAGGCGAAGCTGATGGACCGGAGCATTAGTATTAGGACAGCCACAACGGCAGGAAAGACGAACGTGGACCAAGAGGCACGTGTGTTCGAACACCATTGAACGATGGCCGCTACTAGTTGAACAAGCATGCAGAACGCCGCGCGAGGCAGGGAGGCTGAGCGGGGCGTTCCGGAACCGGACCGAGCTCCCAGGTCATCGATGCTCCATGGGAACACGCATGCAGGCAAAAAGAACGAGACGGCTAGTCGGCTGCACATGTCACAAATTTGGCACAAGCTTGGACAAGCAGTCTCCACTCAACCTCCTGCGTCATGCGCCCTACCCTGCTCCTCCTGCACGGCTTCCCCTTGGACCATACCCTTTGGGATGCGAACGTGGAAGTTCTCCGATCAAAGGTTGACGTCATCGCCCCTGATCTGCCCGGTTTCGGGAGTGCCGGGCTCACCGGGCTGGAGGTCACCATGGAGTCCTACGCACAAGCAGTGCTTGAGGACATGGATAGGCGCGGCATTGGAACCTTCACTCCGTGTGGGCTCAGCATGGGAGGCTACGTGGCGATGGCCTTGGTAGAACGCGCACCCGAACGGATGGCCGGCCTCATCCTCTGTAACACGCGGAGCACGGCCGACACGCCAGAAGGCATGATCGCGCGGGAAACGACAGCAAGGGAAGCCACAGAGCGCGGAATGGACGTGATCGCTCGTGGCATGATACCGAAGGTATTAGGAAGAACCACGAGAGCTCAGAACCCTGGACTTTCCGGAAATATCGAGCGGATGATCGCGCGTCAGGATCCGCAGGCCGTGGCGGCGGCTTCACGGGGAATGGCGAAGCGCCGCGACCGTACCGATGTGCTCCGTGCCTTCTATCGTCCAGCGCTGGTGATCACGGGTGCAGAAGATGAACTAATGCCGCTTCCGACAAGCCAAGCCATGGTAGAAGCGTTGCCCTCAGGTGAGTTGGTGGTGATCGAACGAGCCGGGCACCTGAGCAATGTGGAAAGGCCCGATGCCTTTAATGCGGCTGTCCTTGGCTACCTTGATCTACTTGCGTCATGGGAGAGGCCATGATCGGCTATTGACCCAATGACCACTCATCGCCCGAACAGGTCATTCCATCGCCTCGATAAGTGACAAGGTCGAAATAATGGGCGCTCGCCAGTTCACTTGACCTTCCAAGATTCAACCCCGCGGAGTGTGCGTTGAAAACTGATGAAAGTCATGCCGGAACTAGCTTCGCTCCCGAACCTCTTTTGACCATGCGGATACAACACTACGCGCTGCCAACACTTTTTCTTTTGGCCAATGGCCATGCGTTCGGCCAATGCGACTCGGGTGAATTGGAAGTCACCATCGAAGTGCAGACCGACCAGTATGGCAACGAGACCATGTGGCAGCTCGTACCCAGTGGGGTGGGTTGTAATGCCACACCCATCTTCCAAGGGGGCAACCCGGCCATCGCTTGCTCCGAAGCAGGAAGCATGACCTCCCCAGCTGGAGGATATGCGAGCAACATCACGTTGGAAGAAGGGCCCTTCTGTTTGACAGCAGGTGGTGTTTACGACCTCATCTCCATTGATTCCTTCGGCGATGATCAGGCCTCATTCGTGGTGTACGTGGATGGGGTATACGCAGCCGCATTCCCAGGAGTGGGTGGTGGACTTCAGGTGTATCCATTCACGGTGGCTTTACCCGCGGAACGCGACTTGGCCATACTTTCCAGCGAGACGAGCCTGTATGGCGAGATCGGGCTGCCTGTGGTGGTGGCAGTGACGGTGAAGAACGCAGGAGCCTCCACCATCACGAGCGCGCAACTGGCCTACACCCTGAATGGTGGCGATGCGGTTTCCGAAACGGTCACGCTCGACTTGGCCCCAGGTGAGCAGACCGAGGTGGAAATGAGCACGTCATGGGTACCTACCGCTGCCGGTGTCGATGACCTTGAAGTACGGGTGACCGGAGTGAACGGCGACACGGACATGAACACCGTGAACGACGCCATTACCCGGGAATTGACCACCTATGAAGCCATCCCTGACCTTACGGAATTCTACCTCGAAGAAGCGCCGACCCTCACCATGGTCGCGAATGGCGATCAGGACATCGCGGTAGCGCGTGATCTTGACTTCCATCCCGACCGCTCACGCAATGAACTCTGGCTTATCAACAAGGATGTCTTCAACACGGGTGGAAGCACGGTAAGGTTCAGCGACCCGGGCGAACCGGACCAGGAGTTCCTCTACCAGCGCGATCCTGCTGCGCGCCATTTCCTAAGCCTTCCCACGGGCATTGCCATGGGCGATAACAACTGCTTCGCGACCTGCCCCGGTGTGTACGATGCGAATGGCAATCAATCCACCGCCACACCCTTCACAGGGCCAACGCTGTGGAGCGCCGACCCAGCGATCTATGCCCAGAACCAATTCGGCCCATTGGGTAGCCACCTGGACATGTTGCACGTAACCCCACGTAGCCAAGGCATCGCTCATGAGCGCTGGAATAAATACTGGGTGGTGGATGGTACCAATCAGGACGTGGTGATGCACGATTTCAAAGGCGACCACGGTCCCGGGCAGGACTACCACGGCAACGCCATCATCCACCGGTACACCGAGGTCACTGTAACGCGCGACCCGAACAACCACATCGTAAGCCATTGTGTGATGGACAAGCGCTCGGGCTGGCTCTACATCGTGGACCATGGCGGCCAGCGTGTACTTCGCCTCGACACCCGCACCGGGAACATCGCAGCCGGAAACCCATCCTTCGGACCGTTCGAATCCTATGTACAGTACAAGAACGTTACCGGTGCGACCTGGGAGGTGGTGATCGATGGTGGATTGAACGCTCCGGCTGGCATAGAAGTGGTGGGAAACACGTTGTTAGTGAGCGACCATGGAACGGGCGAGATCATCTTCTACGATATGAACAACGACTTCGCCGAGCGCGGTCGCGTGGCGGTCGGCACCGGGGTCATGGGCATAAAGGCCGGGTTCGATGGCCGCATCTGGTGGGTGAATGCCACCAACAGCACCCTGAACCGGATGGATCCGGCCAACGCCAACGTAGGCGTGGAAGAAGCTCAGACCAGCCCTTGGAGCATACACCCGAACCCAGCGAACACGGTCGTGCGGGTCGTGGCACCAACAGCTGAAGCAGGCGCCACCGTTACCATCCACGACGGCGCGGGACGCCTCCACTTGGAAACGCCCCTGAGTGTGGTGGTGAACGGGTTGGATGTGAGCCGGCTGCCGAATGGGGTGTACACGGTAGCGTTGGATGGGCATACGACACAACGCCTTGTCATTGCGCGCTGAACCTCCCCCGGAAATACGCCGAAAGCTTACCTTAGCCCTTCACGATCCCCTAGCAACCATGAAAAAGTCGATGATGACCGCGGTGCTCCTGGCAGCGATGTCCACGGTGAACGCCCAGGAAAACACACCCGCGACCCCACCCGCACAACGGACCATGGAGATGAGCGCCGTACCTGTACAGGATAAGCGCCTCCCTGACATGGCTGTGGAATTGGGCCTCACCGCGGAGCAGATCACCAAAGCCTCTGACGTGAATCTCACATTCGCCAAAGCTGCAGCACAGTTGAAGAAAGCCGGGCTGAAGGACGAAGCAGCCTTGGATCGTCTGACCATTCTGCGCAAGAACCGGGATGGCGGCCTTCAACAGATCCTCACGCCTGAGCAATTCGAAAAGATGCTCGCCATCCGCCAGCAACGTAGCGATCTCGACGCTGTTCCTTCTCCGCAGGAAGCGAAGTAATTCGAACGGAACCGGAAATCCATGCACCCGCTCTCCTACGAGGGCGGGTGTTCTTTTTCACCATAGGGATGATCCAGGTCAGGTGGCCCATACGGCATAGGGCTACATTTGGCGACCATCCCAAGCGACCACGCCCATGTCCAATGTCTATTACCCGGACTACCTGCAACTGGACAAGATCCTAGGCGCACAAGCACCCGAAAGCGACAAACACGGTGTGGAAGCACACGATGAAATGCTCTTCATCGTGATCCACCAGGCGTACGAGCTTTGGTTCAAACAGATCCTTCATGAGGTGGGTAGCGTCATCACCATGTTCGGCGACGGCCATGTGGATGATAACGGCGGCGAACTCAACATCGCCGTTCACCGCCTGCAACGCGTGAAGACCATCCTCGGTGTGCTCGTCCACCAGATGGACATCATGGAGACCATGACGCCGCTGGATTTCCTTGACTTCCGCGATCTGCTCCGACCAGCCAGCGGATTCCAGAGCATGCAGTTCAAGATCCTGGAAGCACGGCTTGGCTTGCGTATGGAAGCGCGATTCGGCAAGCAGTACTACACCAGCCAACTCCGCGCGGATCACAAGGCTGAGATCGAGGCCTTGGAGAACGCCCCTACCCTGTTGGAATTGGTGAATGCCTGGCTCGAGCGGATGCCTTTCCTTGAAGAACGCTTCTGGCCTGCAGGCGAAGAGGCCTTCTTCAGCAGATTGGAGAAGCTCTACACGGCTGGCCTGGTGGAAGGAGAACAAGGGAACGCGGCACTGTGGAACAAGCTCTTCGTGGAAGGCGGTCCTGATCGACGTCTCTCCCCTAACGCCTGCCGAAGCGCGCTCTTCATCATGCTCTATCGTGATGAACCGATCTTCCAGCAGGCCTTCCGCTTCCTGGAAGCGCTGTTGGACATCGATGAAGGCATGGCCGCTTGGCGGAGCCGCCACATCAACATGGTGCACCGCATGATCGGCCTGCGGGTAGGCACAGGGGGCAGCACGGGTAAGGCGTACCTCAAGGGCGCCATGGACAGCCACTACATCTTCAGCGAGATCGCCGACCTCAGCAGTTTCTTGTTCGAAAGGCGGAAATTGCCGGTGTTGCCCGAAAAATTGCGAAACGCCCTGCGCTTCGGCGCATGATCACAACTCGAACCGCTGCCCGCGTTTCGGCACGGTGATGTTCGTGAACCCTTGAACGGTGAGCCGGTCGCGCAAGCCCGCAAAGCCGTGTTCCACCCCGTGTACGAGGAAGGTCCTCTTCACTGCCGAAGGTTCCTGGCATTCCAGGTAGCGCACCAACTCGCCACGATCGGCGTGGGCGCTGTAGAAATCCATGCGCAGGATACGAGCGCGCACGGGGATGATATCGCCGAAGATGTTCACCTCCGAAGCGCCGTCGATCAATTGGGCGCCCAAGGTGCCCGGAGCGCAGAAACCGACCACCAGGACCGCGTTCGCAGTATCGTCCAACTCGTTCCGCAAGTGGTGGCGTATGCGGCCGGCTTCCATCATGCCGCTGGCCGCGATGAT
>JAEUTB010000079.1 GCA_016787995.1 Flavobacteriales bacterium
ATCATCGCCGCCGCCGGAACGGCATTCAGCATCATCGTTCCCTTGGTGTTCGCCTTGATGCCCGTTTCCATGTTCCTCGGTTGGATCAAGTGATCCCTTGAACGCATCGCATTCCATGAGCAAGCTCGACAGCAAGATCCCTCCCGGTCCCATCGACAAGAAGTGGACCTACCACAAGGGTCACATCCGCATCGTAGCGCCGGCCAACAAGCGCCGCATCGACATCATCGTAGTGGGCACGGGCCTGGCCGGTGGTGCTGCGGCCGCCTCGTTGGCGGAGATGGGCTACAACGTGAAAGCCTTCTGCTTCCAGGATAGCGCCCGTCGCGCACACAGCATCGCTGCGCAGGGTGGCATCAACGCCGCCAAGAACTACCAGAACGACGGCGACAGCACTTACCGCCTGTTCTACGACACGGTGAAAGGCGGCGATTACCGCGCGCGTGAGGCCAACGTTTACCGCTTGGCCGAGGTCAGCGCGAACATCATCGATCAGTGCGTGGCGCAAGGTGTGCCCTTCGCTCGCGATTACGGTGGATTGCTGGACAACCGCTCCTTCGGGGGCGTGCAGGTGAGCCGCACGTTCTACGCCCGCGGACAGACCGGCCAGCAGCTGTTGCTCGGTGCCTACAGCGCCTTGATGCGCCAGGTAGGTAAGGGTACGGTGCAGATGTACGACCGCCACGAGATGCTCGATGTGGTCGTGGTCGATGGCAAGGCTCGCGGGATCATCGCGCGCAACCTGCTCACCGGCGAGATCGAACGCCATGGCGCACACGCCGTGCTGCTGTGCACCGGCGGCTATGGTAACGTGTTCTTCCTGAGCACGAATGCTATGGGCAGCAACGTCACCGCCGCTTGGAAAGCGCATAAGCGCGGGGCCTATTTCGGGAACCCCTGCTACACCCAGATCCACCCCACGTGCATCCCGGTGAGCGGTACGCATCAGAGCAAGCTTACGCTCATGTCCGAATCGTTGCGCAACGATGGCCGCATCTGGGTGCCCGCGAAACTCGAAGACGCGAAGGCCATCCGCGACGGCAAGAAGAAGGGTAGCGACATCCCCGAGGCGGATCGTGACTACTACCTGGAGCGCCGCTACCCGGCCTTCGGGAACCTCGTTCCGCGTGACGTAGCCAGCCGCGCTGCGAAAGAGCGTTGCGATGCGGGTTTCGGTGTGAACAAGACCGGTGAAGCCGTGTACCTCGACTTCAGCGCGGCCATTGAGCGCTACGGCAAGCTCGAGGCGAACGTGAAGAAGATCGAGAACCCGAGCAAGGAGAAGATCACGGAGCTCGGTCGCGCGGTGGTGAGCGAGAAGTACGGCAACCTCTTCGACATGTACGAGAACATCGTCGGCGAGAACCCCTACGACCACGCGATGAAGATCTACCCAGCCGTGCACTATACCATGGGCGGCCTGTGGGTGGACTACAACCTGCAGACCACGGTGCCGGGCCTCTTCGCGTTGGGTGAAGCCAACTTCAGCGACCACGGGGCGAACCGCTTGGGTGCTTCAGCGCTCATGCAAGGGCTGGCCGATGGCTATTTCGTGATCCCGTACACGGTGGGCGATTACCTGGCGGATGACATCCGCACGGGTCCGATCGACACCAAGCGGCCGGAGTTCGCTGCGGCGGAGAAGGAGGTGAAGGATCGGATCAACCACTTCATCAACAACAAGGGCACCAAACCTGTGGACGACTTCCACCGCGCGCTGGGCAAGGTGATGTGGGACAAGTGCGGCATGGCGCGCAACGAGCAAGGCTTGAAGCAGGCCATCCAGGAGATCCGCGCCATCCGCGAGGATTTCTGGAAGAACGTGCGCGTGCCGGGCAAAGCGGACGGTTTCAATCAGGAGCTGGAGAAAGCGGGCCGTGTGGCCGACTTCCTCGAACTGGGCGAATTGATGTGCATGGACGCGCTGAATCGGAACGAAAGCTGCGGTGGCCACTTCCGGGAGGAGTACCAGGAAATGGACGGTCCACAGAAAGGCGAAGCCAAGCGCGATGACGACAACTACGCTTACGTAGCCGCGTGGGAGTGGCTTGGCGAAGCCGGCAAGGCCGAGTTGCACAAAGAGCCGCTGGTGTTCGACGAAGTGAAACTGACGCAACGTTCATATAAGTAAACGCACCGTAGCGTCGGCCCAATGGGTCGACATGCTACCAACAATACAGGCAGATGGGCAACATGAAGCTGAACCTGAAGATCTGGCGCCAGAACGGTCCCAACGACAAGGGGAAGATGGTCGACTATCCGGTGAAGGATGTGTCGGAGGACATGTCGTTCCTGGAGATGCTGGATGTATTGAACGACGACCTCGTACGCAAAGGCGACGACCCGATCGCCTTCGATCACGACTGCCGCGAGGGCATTTGTGGATCATGCAGCCTTTTCATCAATGGTGAGGCGCACGGCCCCGCGCGGGGCATCACCACCTGCCAGTTGCACATGCGGCGCTTCAAGGATGGCGACACCATCTACGTGGAGCCTTGGCGCAGCGCGGCCTTCCCGGTGATCAAAGATCTTGCGACCAACCGCGGTGCCTTCGATCGCATCCAGGCGGCCGGCGGTTTCGTGAGCGTGAACACCAGCGGTAACCTCGTCGATGGCAACGCGGTACCCATCCCGAAGGACGATGCCGACAAGGCCTTCGATGCCGCCACCTGCATCGGTTGCGGAGCTTGTGTGGCCACCTGCCCGAACGGCTCGGCGATGTTGTTCACCGCGGCGAAAGTCTCACAGTTGTCACTGTTGCCACAAGGCAAACCCGAGAGCAAGCGCCGCGCGCTGGCCATGGTGGAGCAGATGGACAAGGAGGGTTTCGGTAACTGCAGCAACACGGGTGCCTGCGAAGTGGAATGCCCGAAAGGCATCAGCTTGGAGCACATCGCACGCCTGCATCGGGACTATCTTGCTGCGACGGTGACGAAGGAGTGATTTCACAGATTCGCGAGCTACGGTGCACAACTGGAACTATGTATGCTTGGCATGCCGATCCAGTGCGCGACGAGCAGCTTCTATCAGTGAGCCTCCTCAATGTCCTCAGTGTGGACAGTCTATGAGGGCCATTGGTGAGGAACTCCGTGTTCCCCCCAAGAGCGATGATTCAGGATGGAAAGAGCTCGTTGCCATGGTACTGGTTCCCTGGAGGAATGATCCGGCACAGTCTAGAAGGTTCGCGCTAGAGGCTCATCTTCGTTACTTGAATACGCTTGGAGTTACGGAAGAGCGATTGAATGAGATTCGTCAGATCGAAGCAGAGCTAAGTCGTTTTCCACCGAGAAGGTAGGATGTTCGATGATCCTCCTGACAAGCAAACTCCCCCACGTCGGCACCACCATCTTCACGGTGATGAGACCGCCGTGCGGCGGAGCGGCTGAGTGCGGCGCCATCAACCTCAGCAGACCTTATATTTGAGGTATGTGGCTTAAACCGGAAGAGATCGAAGGTCTTCGTGCCTACTTCGCCACCAAGCCGGTGGTGAACGCCTACCTCTTCGGCTCCTTTGCGCGCGGTGAGGCGGATGAGAAGAGCGACGTGGACATTCTCGTGGACCTGGACCGCTCGGTGCCGTTCGGCCTTGGCTACTTCGGTATGATCGGTGATCTGCAGGAGTTGCTGGGCCGTCCAGTGGATGTGGTCACGCGTGAAGCGCTATCTCCGCATGTGGAGCCCTATGTGAAGCGCGACCTACTTCCGATCTATGCGCGACAAGCTCGGTGATCGCATCCGCGTCCAGCATATCCTTGAGGCCATCGAAATGATCGAGGGTTTCATGAAGGGCCGCACCATCGAAGACCTCTCGAACGATGCCATGCTCCGCTTTGCAGTGGTGAAGCAACTGGAGATCATCGGCGAAGCGACGTCGCGGATCACGAACGATACGCTGGCATTGGAGTCGGCGATTCCTTGGAAGCAAGTGACCCTGATGCGGCATGTGCTTGTGCACGACTACTACCGGGTCGATGTGCCCACGGTCTGGAATACGGTGACCAATGATCTTGGAGCACTTAAGGCGGCGGTCCAACGTCTGCTTGCTGTGCTTCCACTTGCTCCTTGAATGGCGATCATCAGCAAACTCGCCCACGTCGGCACCACCATCTTCACGGTGATGAGCAAGCTCGCCGCCGAGTGTGGTGCCATCAACCTTAGTCAAGGCTTCCCGGATTTTCCGATCGATGGAAGGTTGAGCGCGTTGGTGGATGCGGCGATGAAGGCCGGTCACAACCAGTACGCACCGATGCCGGGGCTTCCTTCCTTGCGCGAGGCGATCTCCGACAAGATCCAGAGGTTATATGGCTTCCGTTACGATCCTGATACGGAGGTCACCGTGGCGTCCGGTGGCACACAGGCCATCTTCACGGCCATCGGTGCAGTGGTGCATCCCGGTGATGAGGTCATCATCGTCGATCCCGCCTACGACTGCTATTCGCCCACGGTGGAGTTGTTCGGGGGCAAGCCGGTGCATGTGCGGCTTGGTATTGACATGAAATTCGACGCCGACGCGGTGAAGGCGGCGATCACCCCGAAGACGCGCATGCTGATGATCAACACGCCGCACAACCCGGCGGGCACGATCCTGCGCGATGCGGACATGAAGCGCATAGCCGGCATGCTGCGCGGTACGGACATCATCCTGTTGAGCGACGAGGTATATGAGCACCTGGTCTTCGATGGGGAGCCCCATGCTTCTGCGATCAATTATCCCGAGCTGCGCGATCGCGCGTTCGTGATCTTCAGCTTCGGCAAGGTGTTCCATACCACTGGTTGGAAGATGGGCTATGCCGTGGCGCCAAAGACCTTGATGTCCGAGTTCAGAAAGGTGCATCAGTTCAATGTGTTCAGCGTGAACACCCCCATGCAACACGCGTTGGCGACCTACATGAACGAGCCATTGAGCTACGAGGCCGTTCCATCTTTCTATCAGGCCAAGCGTGATCGTTTCTCCACCGGCATGGTGAAGTCACGCTTCAAGCTGCTGCCCTGCGAGGGTTCCTATTTCCAAACCGCCGACTACAGCGAGATCAGCTTGGAAGACGACATGACCTTCGCGCAGCGCGTTACCCGCGAGTTTGGAGTGGCGACGATCCCGCTGTCACCCTTCTACAAGGAGCCGCCCAGCGAGCAACGCTTGCTTCGTTTCTGCTTTGCCAAGCAGGACGCTACCTTGGATGCCGCGATAGAGAAACTATGCAGGATCTGAAGGTCACCATCGCACAGAGCATGCTCCATTGGGAGGATGCGGAAGCGAACCGCAGGATGTTCGAGACGAAGCTTGCGATCCTCGCTGGCAAGACCGATGTGGTCGTGCTTCCGGAAATGTTCACCACTGGTTTCAGCATGCGCAGCGATGAGCTGGCGGAGGACATGACCGGTCCGACGGTGCGATGGATGCGCGAGCAAGCGAAGAAGCTCGATGCGGCGGTCTACGGAAGCGTGATCATCACGGAAGGTGGGAAGTGCTTCAACCGCGGTCTTTTCGTGAAGCCCGATGGCCAGGTGACGGTCTACGACAAGCGCCACCTGTTCCGCTTCGCCAACGAGACCGATCACTACAGTGCTGGTAGCGAGCGCGTGGTGGTGGATTGGCGCGGTTGGCGGATCCTGCTGCAGATCTGCTTCGACCTGCGCTTTCCGGTCTTCGCGCGGAACCGGAGCGACTATGACGCTATGCTGTATGTGGCCAATTGGCCGGAAGCACGCCGCTATCCATGGAGCCATTTATTGATCGCGCGTGCCATCGAGAACCAATGCTACGTGGCTGGTGTCAACCGCGTGGGCATGGATGGCAAAGGCATCCACTACACGGGAGATAGTGTGGTGATCGATCCACGCGGTGCGGTGATCGGTCAGGTGGAGCCCTCGATGGAAGGCACGGCGAGCGTGACTTTCGACCGGGAAGCGTTGGAGGACTTCCGTGCGAAGTTCCCTGTGGCCTTGGAGGCCGACGACTTCGAGCTGAAGTGGTGAGCCCTTGCTTAGCGCATCACTTGGATGTGGCCCATCTGTTCCTGCTCCATGCCTAGCGTACCATCCTTGTCCTGGAACTTGTAGGCGAGGCGCCAGACGTACATGTCGTTCTTCACCACGGAGCCTCCGTAAGTGCCGTCCCAACCCATGGTGGGGTCGTCGCTCTCGAACATCAGGTTGCCCCATCGGTCGAAGACCCACAGGTGCATGGTAGCGATGTTCTTACCGACCGGGATGAAGATGTCGTTGGTGCCATCGCCGTTCGGCGTGAACGTGTTCGGGATGAAGATCGCCGAAGGACAGTATTCGATCACCTGAGCGGAGTCACGTGCGGTGCAGTCGAACTGGTTGGTCACTTCCACCACGTACCAGCCATAGGCGCCTGCAAGAATAACGCGCGACTGTTCGCCCGTGTTCCATTCATAGCGTGAGCCTGGGTTACCTGCGTCGATACGCACGTATTCCTCATCCTCGCCGAGACAGGTATGGAACTGCTTGGCGGCCATTTGCACTGGTGAAGGATTGAACTGTACCGTGATGGCATCGGACCGTTGGCAGAGCCCATTACTCACTTGAACGGTGTAGGTGCCAGCTTGTCGGATCGGGATCGAGCGTGTGGTGGCGCCGTTGCTCCACGAATAGGTGGATCCTGGATTGCCAGCATCCACGAGGAGTACCTCACCCTCGCACAACACCGTGTCCATGCCGAGTTCCACTTGAGGAGGGGCGACGAAATGCACGTTCGCGGAGTAGGTCGCAGAACATCCGATGGCATTGGTGATGGTGACCGTGTAGGTTCCGCTGGTCTCTACCGTGATCGTGCGTGTGGTCCATCCTGCGTTCCAGAGATAGGTGGATCCTTCATTTCCTGCGTCCAGTGTTACGCTCTCCCCGATGCAGAGGGAAACATCAGCGAGCACATCCACGGGTGCCGTCTGAACGGTGATGACACGTTGATCCGAAGCAGAGCAAGCCCCATTGCTCACGGTCACGGTGTAGATGCCTGCTTCACCCACGTCGATCGTGTTCGTGGTCTGTCCGGTGCTCCAAAGGATATCGAGCCCGGCATTCCCTGCATCGAGCGGGATGGTGCTTCCAGCGCAGATGGTGGTGTCCGCACCGAGGTCCACGGTGACTTCGGCGACCAGGTCCACGACGGCATCGAAGGTTGCGCTGCAGTTCTGTGCGGTGGTCACCGTTACGCTATAGGTTCCACTTGCTCCGGGTTGGATACTCTGTGTGGTAGCGCCGGTGCTCCAGAGGTAGGTGGCGCCAGGGTTACCCGCGTTCAATGTGACCGGGCTTGTGATGCAACTCGTGATGTTGGTGAGTTCATCCACGGGTAAGGCGTTGAGCGCGATGGTCACCGCATCCGCCGAAGCACAGCCTTGAGGGGAGGTGACCTGCACGGAATAAGTGCCGCTGGTGGTCACCATGAGCTGTTGCGTGGTGGCACCGGTGCTCCACGCGAAGGTGCTGCCGGCATTGCCCGCGTCGAGCGCCAATTGGGGTACGCCGCAGAGCGACACGTTCGGCCCAAGTTCAACGACCGGCATCGGATGTAATGTCACATTGAAGGTGGTCGATACCTCACAGCCTTGCGCATCGGCCACGGTCACGGTATAGAGGCCCGAATTGTTGGGAACGATGCTTGGGATTTCTTCCCCGCTGGACCAGGTATAGCTCACCCCGGTTACGGGTGCGTTCAATGTGGGCGGGGTGTTCGCACACCCGCTGGCCACGGACTGCGTGGGTACACCAGCGAATGCACGGGTGATCACCACTTGGTCGCTAACGGAGCACCCGTTCGCATCGGTGATGGTCACGGCGTAGGTGGCCGTAGCATCGGTAAGAATGGTGGGCGATTGGATGTTGCCAGCGTTCAGGTTCGCCGCGGGGGTCCAGGCGTATTGGGCGTTGGGCACGTTGTGCTGAACGGTCAGCTGATGACCCAAGGCGGAGCAAAGCGTTACATCGTTCCCTGCGTTCGCAGTGTAGCCAGTGGTGACCACCACGGTCACGCTTTGGCTGAGCGCACAGCCGCTGGCCGTGTGGGTCACGGTGCAGGTATAGGTCGTTGTTTGGGTGGGCGTAGCGACGGGGTTCGCGATGTTGGCGTTGTTCAACCCGGCGCCGGTCCAGGCATAGCTCAAGCCCGATCCACCGGCCGCGGTCGCGTTCAACTGCACGGATTGGCCCTGGCACAAAGTGTCATTGGCGGTGGTCACATTCACGCTGAGCAACTGGCCCACGGTGATGGTGACCTGTCCGCTGGCTGTACAGCCGATACCCGATGTGGCCGTAACACTATAGGTCGTGGTAGTGGTCGGTGTGGCAATGGGCGACTGTACATCAGTGGCGCTAAGCGTTCCATTGTTAGGTGTCCACGCATAAGTGATATTGGTCCCTGATGACGGTGTGGCCGTGAGCGGAAGTCCCGCTATTGCGCAGAGGGTGGTGTTCGGGGTCACGGATAGGTTGAAGACCGGGTCCACTTGCACATACGCCGAATCACTGTAGACACATCCTCCGGTCGGATCGGTCCCTTGCAGCACGTACCAACCCGATGTGGTGGGGGTGGCTACGGGGTTATGGATGGTGGCATCGTTCAGTGTACCGGCTTGGCTCCAGGAGTAGTCAAGGTAGTTGTTGTCGTAACGTCCGATGAGGAAGTCGTCGATGGCCCAGTTGTCATGCCCTGCGCCGTTGTGTGCGATCTGGCGCAAGCGGAACGTGGTGTTCGTGCTTTGCGCGCCGGGTGGGATGGTGACATCAAGCGGCGTGAAATCCGGGTGATCGCTTTCGTCGTATGTGGTGATCGGGTTCCAGTTCAACCCGTTGTTCGTGGAATATTCCAGGACGATGTCCTCGCCCTCATCGGCGTCATCACAAGGAGCAGTGCCGTTGGCGATCTTCAGTAGGAATCGCAGTTTACCGCCGCCGGTCGTGTTGAACGCGCTGGTTTGCGCATACCGTTGACCCGCGCCATTGAAATAGAGCGCCATGCCGTTGTTGCTGCCGCAGACCGCGCTGGTGGTACCACCTTGGATGGCGGTCCACGTGCTGCCAGGCGCACCATCGAACAGGTCCATGGAAAGTGCACGGAGGGCCCGGCTTCCGAGTTGAACGGTGCTGCCTATGCAGATGGCCGTGGGTTGGGCAGTGGTTTCCAGATCGACGATGCTCGCTGGTATCACGTTCACACGGATGCTGTCGTCCAGGTTGCCACAACCCGTAGGGCTGAACACACGAGCGCGGTACCATGTGGTGGACATCGGCGTCGCTGTTGGAGAGGAAATGGTGTCGTTGTCCAGCGAGAATCCCGGTGTCCATTGGATCTCGAACCAGTCGGGATCCGGAGGCGGGACCAGTGCGAGTTGAACCGACTCGTATTGGCAAATGGTGATCTCCGGCTCATCATTGGCGGTCAGCCAAGTTGGGATGGTAAGAGGGAGGCCGACATGGTAGGTGAAGCTGCGGGGACAACCGCTCAAGGGTACGGTACCCGTTACGGTATAGCTGCCCGTCTGCGTTGGGGTGAACGTGTAGCTCGGTCCCGTGCCGAGTGTGGTCGATGGAGCGGAATCCTCCGTCCATACCGCGTTGTTCAGTGGTTCGGGTACGTTCAGGGTGATGGTCCCGCCGCCGCAAACGATGGAATCCTGTTGCACGGGTATGGCCTTCACGTCATGGATGCTCGTGGCATAACTCTCACCGTAGCCGGTACCGAAGGCATAGGCCTGGAATCCTGCTGCGGCCGTGAGTTCGTGCCTGCCTGCCGCCACGGGGAGTTTCACATGTCTACGATCGGCGCAGCCCGAGAAGGGCTGGAACTGCGCTGCCGGGACCACCACACCATCCAAGGTCAATTGGCCCACTGCAGCCAGTGGGACCACCACGCTAACGCTGTGCTGGGTGATCAGGGACGAACCGGAAGTATGCCATGATGCGCTCGTTGAAAGCCGCTCAGCAGGCGAAGTCAGCCATAGGGCCGGATCGCCGTTGCCAGCGCAACTGTATCCTTCCATCAATTGCGCCACGCTCACCGGTTTGTTCGCTTGGATGCAGGCGGGTGAAGTGGTGCCGTTCAGCTCGTGGCGCTGGCCCGCGTTCAGGACGATGGGTGCACCTCCGTTGATGGTCACCGTGGTGGCGTCGAATTCCGCCATCACACGTACGGTGCTCGTGTTCACGCCGAGGATCGGTGCGGTGTAGTACTGGGTGCCCCAGGCAGCCGTGGGGATCAGCTGTTCGAAGATCATGTCGCATGCCTGGCAGGCGCCCGGTACGGTAGCACACATCGAGCCGCCGATGACCGCGAAAGGGCGGCAGGTACCACTCGCTTCCGTGGCCTCTACGATGGTGTTGGTGAGGTCCGTGGCATCCGTGGCCGCTTGGAGTTGGTAGGTCTGACCGGCGTTGAGGGTCACCGTGAAGGGCACTCCGGCGGGCTGTCCGCTGGCGGTGTTCACCGATGGGGTGATGCGAACCTGTGTACCATCCTGGGTGGCCACCACAAGTAGCTCGCTCCGATGCAGGTTGTTGAAGTTGGGCAGACCTTGATAGGCGTCCACACGATAACGGTTCCCCAATGCTGCATCGGGCAGGACCTGTGAGGCTTCATGGGTGAAGTTCTGGAGGCTGGTCGCCACCACGTTCACGCTATCCGCGGTCTGGATCAGGATGCCCTTGGGCGCAATGGTGCCCGAACCGGTGTTCTCCACGGAAGTGGGCACATCGATGATCGTTGCACTGTTGGCGGCCACGCTGAAGGAAGTGCTCCATCCGGTCAGTGGAACGCTCACGGTGCCCGTGGTGGCGTTCCGGGTCAGTACCTGCAGGCGCAAGGTCTGAGCGCCGAATCCATTCTGCATGAAACCGGTCCAGAACCGTGTGCCGCGCGTGGGCACCATGGTGGCGGTCTGGGCCTGAAGTCCCAAGGAGAAGAGCACTGCGAAAGCCGGTAGGCACC
Source organism: Flavobacteriales bacterium (assembly GCA_016787995.1). Lineage (GTDB taxonomy): Bacteria > Bacteroidota > Bacteroidia > Flavobacteriales_F > PHOS-HE28 > PHOS-HE28. The sequence goes on from JAEUTB010000079.1 coordinate 10,949, forward strand.
AGCGCGTCCATCGGACGTTTCGGGTTATGTGAGCGACGTGACGGGTCATCGACATCCACCGAAGAGTAAGGGTGGTAGCGGCCGTTCTACGCTTGGCCGGTGAGGAAGGTTCCGGCGTGTCAAGGCAAGGCTTGCCGTGGTGTCAATGCGGTGGCAGCTCCCAGTCCACCTTCAGGTCCCAAGCAGCGCGCACGTTCACCGGGCCGGAGTGGTACCAGGTGCGTTCGGGTTGCTTCAGCGTGGACCATGCACCGCTGTCCCATCGACCATTGCCGTTGGTGTCGAGCACGAGTCGCAGCGTGCGCACCCCTGGTGGGAGGAGCTTCCACACCACGTGCGGATCAGCAGTATCCACCGCTTCTTCCAATTGTACCCTTTGTTGGCCATCCAGCACTTGCAGGATATAGTCGGCTTCTGTCGAAAGCCCGCTCAAGTTCACCTGGAGCGCACCGGTTGAACCGACGGCCGCTGTGCCGAAGGAAGTACGCAGTGTATCGTTGGTTCCGCCGTAGATGTCGCGCACCGCTTTCGGCTGTACGAGTAACTGGATCGGTGCACCAGGAGTCGACTGGAAGGTGAGCTGGAGGGTGCGTGCGTCGACCTGTTCGGATCCGAAGGGTAAGGTCAGACTATCTTTCCGTAGAGTGATGCGCGTGGTGTCGAACGAAGCGATCGGTCGCGCGGCACTGATCAGGACACTGGAGCCGCTTTCTCGTTCGACGAGTGTTGCGACCAAGCCGGTATGGAAGGGCATGCGTTTCGTGGGTCTATACCGGAGGGTATCGATCGCGGCACCGTTCAGGCTGATCTCATAAGCGCCTTGGGTGAGCAAGGTGGTGTCCGATGGCCAGAGGACCACCGTATCGCGGGTGGGTGCGAACTCGGCGCGCCATTCAAGTGAGCCGCCTTCACGTGCGATGTCCCGCACCGTGATCGTATCCGAGCTTCGCGCGAGCACCAGTTCCAATGCGCCATCGGCGATCACCGAGTAGGAGCGGATCTGCTGCTGGGCACTAACGGGCAAAAAGGCGTGCAGCGTGATCGCAGAGGCAGCGGTGTCACCTGGGTCCAAGGTCAATACGCTGTCAAGGATGGCGATCTCCTCATTGGGAAGGTCGTATTTGAAGTTGGCGTTCTTATCGCGCAAAGCGAGAACGCTGTAGGTCCGGTGGGGAAGGTTCGCGATCCTGAAAGAACCGGTCGCGTCAGACCGTGTCATGTAGGCGGGACGTCCGCGGCGGAATGCGGATGTATCGTTCGGCGCATAGAGACCCACGATCATATCCTTCTCCACGGCTCCGGTGAAGGCGTTCATGACCAGGCCGCTCACCGAGGCACTGTCCAGCACGGCACCAGTGCTGACCACATAGGTCAAGCTCGCAGCGGAGTTCCCTTCGGTAAGGTCTTTCACGCTTTCGCCCAGGTTGAAAGTGTACGTGGTGTTCGGCTCCAGTGGTGCCTTCAAGCCGATCTCCACGCTCCTCGGGCCTGCAAGGCGCACATCGGGAGCTTCCGAAAGGGGCGGTGAGATGAGGAGTCGATCGCGCACCCGTTCCAACTGGATGCGTTCATCGAATTCGAGTAGGATGGCTTTTGCATCGAACCCCGTACTGCGGTCCGCTGGCGATGCGCTCACCAGCTTGGGAGCTGTCTTGTCCTGCTCCCCCCCACTGATCTGCTGCACGCTGGCGCACGATCCCATCAGTGCAAGCCCACCGATAAGGATCACAGGATACCGCATCAGAACAAGGGTTCCAGCAGTTCACACAGCTGCTCCAGCGCATGGCCGTCCACGATGGAGAAGTCGGCTTCCTTCACGCTGTCGATATCAAGCACAGCGGCGATCCTGCCGTCGCTATCGCGGATGGGCACCACGATCTCCGAGCATGTTTCAGCGCTGCAGGCGATGTGTCCTGGGAATTGTGTCACATCAGGCACGATGATGGTGCGTTCTTCCTGCCACGCGGCCCCGCACACACCTTTGCCGAACCCTATGCGCGTGCATGCGATCGGCCCTTGGAACGGCCCCAGCACGAGCTCTGCACCCATCACGCGGTAGAATCCGATCCAGTGCCACCCGAAGGTCTGACGCAAGGCTGCGGCTACATTGGCCAATGCGGCGATCTGGTCGCGTTCTTCACGCAAGAGTTCGCGCAGCTGCGGCATCAGTGCGGTGAAGAGGATGACGCGGTCGTTCGTCTCGGGCAGGGTCAGTTGATCTTGCATGCAGCGGGGCGCAAAGGTATCCGGCGGAAGGCTTGTGCTTCGGTCAGGCGCAGGCCGCTGTGTAAACGCTGATGCGGATACCTGGTGCCGCGGCCAAAGCCCGAACGCACCCTTCAAGGGTGGCGCCGGTGGTCACCACATCATCCACGATCAGCACGTGCCGGTCGCGCAATTTCTCGGGATCGGGAAGCACGAACGCCTCCTTCACGTTCATCCAGCGATCCAAACGGTTGCGCCGCGTTTGCGAGGGCGTGCGTACGACGCGCACCAGGCCTTCTCCGATGTTCTCCACGGGCCATACCTCGCGCATGCCATCCACCAGGAGTTGGCTTTGATTGTAGCCGCGGTGGTGTTCTTTCCGGGGATGCAGCGGCACGGGCAGGAGCAGGTCCACGGTGCTGAAACGTGCGCTGGCCTTCAGGTCCTCAGCCATATGGCGGCCGAGCTCGAGGCCCAGTTGCTGATCGTGTTGGTACTTGATCCGGTGCAACATCCGCTGGACCATGCCCGTGGGGTTGAAGTGCAGGAATGCGCTGGCGGCCTCCAGCAGCACCTTGCCGCGGAAGAGTTCTTCGACCCGGTTCCGGGGATCATCATGGAACCGCGTTCTCGGCAGATCATCCAGGCAGAGCAAGCACAGGGCCTGCTCGAATTGGCGTAGGCTCTGGTCGCATCCACCGCATCGGCGCGGCAGGAAGAGCCCACCTAAGTCGTGGATGGCCCTTGGGATGAAGGCTGTTGGCGGGTTCAATACTTTGTTGATAAGCGACGCGTTGAACAGGAAGCCCCCCTTTCTGCGGCTGTAATTTAGCGCTCAGATCCTGCAGATCCCCTATGGAACAGAACACCGGAAACTCCCCCGAATCGAAGAACCGTTCAAGCACCGGGCTACTCGTCCTGGTCGTGTTGTTGCTATTGAGCAATGTGGTCATGTTCTGGCTGCTGATGCAGCGGGGCAAGGAAGTAGAGCAGACCCAGCAGCAGGTGGCCGCTGTCACGAGCGAAAAGGAGAACGTCACCGTGATGCTGGAGAACATGCTGGCCAGCTACGACACCTTGAAGACCGACAACGAACAGCTCACCGTGGAGATGGAGGCGCAGCGTGAGCGCATCGAAGGACTGCTTGAGCAGGTGAAGCGTGGCAACTACGACCTCTCCAAGGCCAAGAAAGAGGCGGAGACGCTGCGGAAGATCATGAAGGGCTACGTGGTCACCATCGATTCCTTGAACCAAGCCAATGCAGCCCTCACCGCTCAGAATGTGGGCCTTACCCAGGAATTGGGGGAGGTGAAAGGCCAGAAGGATGCGCTGAGCACCGAGAAGGCGGCGCTGGAAGGGAAGATCGCCAAAGGCGCCATACTGCACACCACTGCGATCAACGCAGGTGCGCTCTTCATGCGCAACAACGGCAAACAAGTGGAGACGGACCGCGCCAAGAAGGCCGAGATGGTGAAGTGTTGCTTCACGCTGGGTCAGAATTCCGTTACCGATGCCGGGGACAAGACCTTGTACATGCGGGTGATCAGCCCCGATGGCGCGGTGCTGCCTGCCGCCGACCCGAACAACCGCTTCAAGTTCAACGGCGTGGAAGGGGAGTACAGTGCGAAGCGCGAGGTGAATTACCAGAACCAGCCGGTGGATGCCTGCATCTTCTGGAACGGGACCGGCGAAATGCGCACGGGACAATACATCGTGGAGGTGTACGAGTCCGGGGCGAAGGTCTCCGAAGCCAAGTTCGAACTGAAATAAGCGTCGTAGAACGCGTTGGTAGAAGCCCCGGTGTGCACACCGGGGCTTCTGCTTTTTTCGTGCTCAGAAGAATGCGCGCACTTGCGCACCGCCCACATGCACGATCGGAACACCTTCCGAGCGACGACCGTTGTAGGTGAGGTCCACCTGAAGGTTGTTGCTCAAGTTCCGCTGGATGCCAAGGCTCCATGTCAGGTTGGTGCCCGGCTTCAATCCGGAGAGGAGCTCGTTTCCGATGGGCGAGTTGGGCTCCCCGTTGAAGCGGATGGAGACCCGGTTCGCCGTTACCAGGATGCTACCCTTGCCTGCGGTGTTGTAGCGGAACTCCGCGCCGAAGTCCTCGATCAGGGCCCGTTCACCGCCGAACTCGGGCCGGTTCTGCTTGTCGGTGTATTTGAAGGAGGCGATGGCGCGCACCGACGTATTGGGCTGCCAGGTGATACGCGGTTTCAAACCGTCTTGCGCCACCCGGTAGGTTCGGCCTGTGAGCAGGTCGGAACCATTGCTCACCGTGCCTCGTTCAGCTTCGATGTCGGCCGTCCATTGCCGCGTGGTGTTCCAACGGATGCGGAACGTATCGAACCGTCTGGAGCGGGATTCGAAACCGTTCACCAGCAAGCTTCGGCTCTGGTCGCTCTGCAGAGTGTGGTCCACACTCCACTTGCGACTGGTGCGGTCATAGAAGAACGTGTTCCGGATGGACGACGAATAGCTGGTGAGGTTCGTATCCGCCTCCTCCTGCACGAAAGGGTTCAGCGCATCGGCCACTTCAGCGGCCGCGGTCTTACGGTCGATGCGTAGCGAAGCCAGATCGGAGAATTTCCCGAGCCAGCGTTTGAAGCCTTTCGCATCGGCCCAGATCACCGCGGGGCGCAGGTCCAACGACGTGCTGAACTGGTTGCTGAAGCTGCGCACGTAGTCGGTGCTCGGCACGAAAACCCGTAAATGGTCCGCCTCATAGCTGAAGTTGGCCAGCTCGAATTCGTTCAGGTCCTTGATGCCATCACCGTTGTAATCGTTCCAGATGTAAAGTCCCTGCCCGGCGGGCACGCTCACATAGATGTACTCACGGCGTTGCTCCAGACCACTTCCGAGTTCGTAGAACAGGTCAAGGACGGCCACTCCTTTCAAGGCGGTCAGATCATGGTCGATGCGGGCGAGGTACGTGTTCTCCGGGCGTTGCGTGGTCAGGGTGCTGTCCGGTACATCCAGCCGTCGGTACGTGAAGGTGGTGGCGAGGCGTTTCCGCGGATCACGGGCCAAGTCCAGGCCCAGGCTGTAGCTGGTCGCCCGTGCGCTTTCCACCAGCGTGCTATCGGTCCAAGTCCGGTCCCAACGCTGACCACCAGCGATCCGCCATTTGTTCTTGAAGGTGTCGGGGCTTTGCACATAAGCCTCCCATTCGTGGAATTGGTAGCTGCCCGGACTCAGCCCTGCCGCGTTCTCCGGACGGAACAGGTTGCGCTCGTGTTCATCCTTATAGCCAACGGTGAGGTGCTTGAACCGGTGTTGAGCAAGGCCTTTGTGCCGCAGGAAGTCCGAATTGCGGGCATTCGCGGTGGTGAGCCAACTCGCCGTACCCACCACATCGGTACTACCGGCGTGCGCGTCGCTGGTGAGCTCGTGTTTCCAGCCGCGGTAGTTGTCCGCTACCTGGAAAGTGCCGATGCCATACCCAACGGTGCCTAGGCCTTTGCTGCGCAGTTTCAGCCCGGAGCTTGCGATCAATTGATCTCCGGTAAGGACCAGGCCGAGGATGTTCCAGTTCCGGTCGAATTCCACTGCACGGTAGCGTTCCACGAACCGGAAGTTCTTCGAGATGGCCTCGGTCTCCGCACCTACCACGAGTTGGAAGGTGCTGTCCTTGCGGCTCAATCCAATGGCATGTTCGCCGCGTGCCATCAGTCCGTAGCCTTGATCGTCAGCGGCGTCATCAGCGCTGAACGTATTGCGGTCTTCGTTGCTGTACGCGAGTTCAACGGTCGCCTTCGTGCGGTCGTTGGGTACGTGGTCCAGCCCTATGGTGATGAGTTGCTGGTCGCGCGGTGCGATCAGAACACGCACCGGTGCGTGATCACCGCGGCGCACGATCCGACCGTCCACCGTATCCGGAGCCACCCATTGGAACACCCGGCCGTTCGGGGTGAATTCCTGCTGCACGTAGTCCGCCGTGCCACTTCCCGTCTGGGTGAAGGTGACGCGCCACAAGGCCGAGTCGGGGGAGGTGTTGTAGACATAGATCGGCGAATAGCCCAACGAGTCGGTGCGGTAATACAACACTTGGTCGTTCGCATAACCGGTGCTGTCCACGCCGGGCACCGTCGCAGCCAAAGGGTCGTCGCCGGCTTGACGCAATACCTCGCGCTCCGGATCGCTCAACTGTTGTTGCAGCGGTTGGTTGCGATGGTCCTGCTCGCTGTACAGGTTGAAGCGCAGGGTGTTCTTGGCCCACTGCACGGAATGGTCCAGTCGCACCAAGGAGCGCGCGTAGTTCTTGTCCGAATACTGGAATTCCACGGTGATGCGGCGATCCTTCGTGATCAAGCGTTTGGCGGTGAAGGTGACCTCGGCGGTATTGTAGTCGATCACGTAGTCGTTCTCCTGACCTCGAACGAGCAGTTGTCCATCGATGAAGACCCGCTCGGTACCGGAGAGCACGATGATGATGGAGCCGGTATCGTTACCCCGTAACCGGTAGGGTCCTTGCACGCCTTCGATCCCTTGGATCACGTTGCGGGCGAATTTTCCCTTGCTGATGGCAACGCTCGCTCCGATGCGCGCCTTCGCCTTGGCTCCGAAGTCCAACGGCGTGTCGAAGCTGAGGCCCTTGGTCTTCTTCAAATAGGTCAGGAAATGGCTTTTGGGTCGCTGAAGTACGAGATCACCAGCGATCAACGACCATCCCTGCTGCTCATCGCCCTCGAACAGTTTGATGAACACCTGATCGAAGTCCTGCAACTCCAAGGTGTTCCCGCCCGCTTGGATGGGGATGTTGTTGTCCGTGATACTGGCCAGGATCTGGATGCGGTCTGTGAGGCGTCCGCTGAGCTCCAGGTTCAAGGTGGAGTTCACGGCCAGGTCCTGGTTATTACCGAACAATACGCCGCGCGAAATGCTGCCACTCTTGTTGAGACCACGGGTCCCCAGAAGATCACTGTTGAGTTTCGGAGGCTCGTAGCGGAAGGGATCCTTGCGGTCGCCAGCGGCGCTCGTCAGTCGGTCCGGATCCTTGTTCTGGTGGATGCGCCCGAAGGACAAGGGTAGTGTGCGGTAACGCACGAGCAGGCTGTCGGTATCCGGAGGCGTGTTCCAATGGAGCACTGCGCGGTAGGGGTCCAGGCGATGATCCAGATCGCCTACCGGAAGGCCGTTGGCGAACAGGTGCAAGCTTCCAGGGACGATGCTCAAGGAATCCAGCGTGATGCTGTCCTGTTGCATCTTGATGTACCGCACCCGGAGGTTCGTCGGGTACTGGGCCATGCTCACCAAACCGAAGAACATGGCGGCCAGTGCTGGTAACGCACGTCGGGCACCCCCAGGGATGACCCAGGAAGGGGTGCGAGAACGGAACGGGCCTGGGAACGGGCAGCACATGCGGGGCACGAAAAGTACCCCAAGGGGATCCCATGGGGCGCCTATCACCAACGCCTTGTTGATGCGGATAGTGCAGGTGTGCCACCCGCGAGGCTACCCCCCGGATACATTTGGCCGTCCTCCCCTTGACCTCCATGCGCTTCGCCCTGCTCCTTTGCCTTGCCACACTTTCGGCTTGTTCCTCCCCGGAAAAAGCACGTGATCGCGAAGCAAAGGGGGGTAAGTACTACGGTGGGGTGTTCAACATGAACGAGGCGGCGGACCTGGGCACCATGTTCCCGCTAAGCCTCACTCGTTCCACGGCCCATCGTGTGGCCGCACAGGTCTACGAGGGTCTGGTGCGGTTCGATCAACGGGACCTCTCCGTACGGCCGTGTCTCGCGACTTCATGGACCATCGACGAGAGCAAAACGGTCTACACCTTCACGCTTCAGAAGGGGGTGCGCTTCCATGATGACACCTGTTTCGCTGGTGGTGTGGGCAGAGCGTTCACCGCCTCGGATGTGGTGGATAGCTTCACCGCACTGTGTTCTTACAGCGACCAGAACCAGTTGTTCTGGCTCTTCCAAGACAAGGTGGTGGGCGCGAATGCCCAGTACGCGGCCACCTTGGCCGGTGAGATCGGTCCCGGGGTCAAAGGTTTGGAAGCGTTGGATGAGCACACCGTGCGCATCACACTGACCACGCCATATCCGAATTTCCTGCAGATCCTGGCCCACCAGGGTTGTTGGATCCATCCCAAGGAGCTGATCGCACATCATGGCCCCGATGCATCGAAGCATCCAGTGGGCACAGGGCCCTTCAGGTTCGTGCGACACACCCCTGGTGAGGTGCTCGTGCTCGAGCGCTGGAAGGATTATTGGGGCGTGGATGAGCTGGGGAACAAGCTGCCATTCCTCGACGCCATCCGCTGCACCTTCGTGAAGGACAAGGCAGAGGAGTTCGAGCAATTCGAGCAGGGCAATCTTTCGGTGATGTTCGAACTGCCCGTGGACAGGACCGAACTGCTGAGCGATACCACCGCATACCAGGTCCAGAGCATACCAGGTCTAACGGTCCAGTTCTATGGCTTCAATCATCGTGAACCGCCGTTCAATGATGTGCGGATCCGACGTGCTTTCGCCCTGGCCATCGACCGGCAGATCTTGGTGGACAGTGTACTGAACGGCTTGGCGGTTCCGGCACAACGCGGTGTGGTGGCACCAGGTTTCGCGGACTATCCCTACGATTCCATCCCCGAGTTGCGCTTCGATCCGGAGCAGGCGAAGGCCTTGTTGGTCGAAGCCGGCTATCCCGGGGGAGAAGGACTGCCCAGCGTGCACCTACAGATCAATGGCGACGGTTTCGGCTATGTACGCGTGGCTGAAGCCGTGCAGGAAATGCTTTCGCGGAACCTTGGGGTACAGGTGGTCTCCTCGGTGCTTCCTGCCGATCAACATTACAAGCGCGTGGAGATGGGACGCGCACAATGGTGGCGGGAAGGCTGGATCGTCGACCATCCTGATCCGGAGAACTTCCTGGCCTTGTTCTATGGCAAGAGCGTACCGAAGGATACTACGGAGCCCTCCTACATGAACAGCACACGGTACCGGGACGCGACCTATGATTCACTTTTCGCCCGATCGTTGCGGACGGCGGACCATGAAGGGCGACTGCGCCTGTTGGTCGAAGCCGAGCGCCAGTTGATGAAGGACATGGTGGTATCCCCCTTGTACCATGAGCGCTCGGTGCGCTTGCTTCAACCTTGGGTCCGCGACATGCCGATCAACGGCATGGAGTATCGCGACCTCAGTGCCGTATGGTTCGACCCGAAGGCACGGGACTGATCAACTCGGCCCGACCTCTGTTCCGGACCGTGCCTGTTCCAATACAAGGCACTTCGCCAAAGGCAACAAGGTCTCGATACGCGGGGCTTCCACCTCGGATTCCACGGCGAAGGTGGCCGGGTTCGGCATATGCGGGAAGCTGCGGATCAGTCCGCTCTTGATGCCCTCGTAGGTGCTCGATAGACCGATCGGATAGGTGGCGACGTACCGGGTGAACACTTTTCGATGATCATCCGCGCCCTGTTCTCCAACGACCATGGGGATCGTGTACGTATAGGCATGCGCCTCGGAGCCCCACCGCAACAGCAGCCAACCTTCAGCGGTGTAAAGAGGGACCAGGCCGATGGGCGTCAGGCGAAGGCGTTGGGCGATGGTCTTGCGAAGATCGTTGCCCGTTGACAGGAAACGCTGCAGTTTGGGTAGCGCGAAGTCGATCACGTCATCGACCACGCGCAACGGCTCGGGGTCCTCCGGCTTTGCATGTTTCGCTTGTCCTGTGGACCGATCGAAGCCCAGCAAGGGACCATGCAGATCCCGCGTGAAGGCCACCTTCGATCGTTGCAGATGCAGCAGCTCTTCGGTCTGCGTGTACAGGTCCGACAAGTAGGGGAAGAGCTTGCGTTCCTTGAAGCGGGCCTGCACGCGTTGCAGGTAACCCAACAGTACGTACTGTTTCAATTCCAGGTCGAAGGAAGGCGAATAGGCCCAATCCTTCGGTAGACCGGTGGACGAGGAGACCATCATCACTGCCATTGGAACGGCTTGTTCAAAAGTAATGTTGCTTTCCAGGCCTTTCTGCTGTGACCGTATGGACCTTTGGAGTCAACAAGAAAAAGCCATGCCGATGTCCCGTTCCACCGCTTGGATGTCCTATCCGATCCTGTTCAGTCTATTCTTCGTCGCCTGCGTTCCAGCACGCAAGTACGAGGAAGCCGATCAGCGTGCCAAGGCGCTACAAAGCGAGGCCGAGGCGGCGAACAAGAAGGCCCTCGACGCGCAGACGCGCATGGACGAGATGGGGGCGGAGCTCAGCGGTCTCAGCAAGCGCGTCGGAGAGCTTGAACGCGATACAACCGTGTTGGGCACATCGCTCCGGAAGATGACCGTGCAGTACGACAAGATCAATACGCTGAACGATGAGTTGTTGAGCAAGTACAACGCTTTGCTCGCGGGGAATAGTAGTGAGAATCGAAAACTACTCACCGACCTGGAGGCCATGCGCCTGGACCTGCAGAACAAGGAGGATAGTGTGAACGCCCTGGCGAAGCGCGTAGGGGAGAAGCAAGCCGCACTGGCCGCGCTCCAAGCCGAGATCGATGCGAAGGATGCCGCCATGAAGGACCTGAAGAACCGCGTGAGCCAGGCGCTCTCCGGTTTCGAAGGCAAGGGGCTCACCGTGGAGCAACGCAACGGGCGCATCTACGTGAGCATGGACAACAAATTGCTCTTCCCCAGCGGTAGCGCGGCAGTGGATGCGAAGGGTCGTGATGCCATCGCCAAATTGGCCAAGGCCATCGAGAACGAAAAGGACCTCAGCATCCTGGTCGAAGGCCATACCGATACCGATAAGATAGCGCCGGGAAGCGCCTACAAGGACAACTGGGACCTTAGCGTAGCACGTGCCACCAGCGTGGTCCGCATCATGCAGGAGAGCAGCGCGACGGATCCTGTGCGCATCACCGCTGCTGGTCGTGGTGAGTACGTGCCCGTGGACCCCGATGACAAGGCCAAGAACCGGCGGATCGAGGTGGTATTGATCCCCGACCTCAAGGAGCTCTACAAGCTCGTAAAGGACTGAGGGCTCAGGAGGCTGAAGGTGCAGGCAATCTCGTCTCCAGCCATTTCCGAGCATCCGCCTCCGAGATGAAGATCCCGGTGGAGTTCACACGCGGATGATAGCGGAAATAGATGCTGGAGATCCGCTCGTTGAACGGGCTTTGCGCTGCCAGTGCCAAACGGCCTTCGCTGCCGCAACCGCCGTTCTCCGAGGCATGATCCACGCTGAGCACGTTCAGTTCGAAATCGATCTCGGGCGGTAGCACGGCCAATACATCAACGTTCTTACCGGCGATCAACGCGCGCTTGGCGTGCACGATCTCGCTCATTCCCGCCACGTCCAACTTCACATCCGGCTTGAACCGCACCTCCACGAGCGCGTCGGAGACCAGCTCCAAGGTCGCGGTACGGGTGTCGATGACTCGGGGATGTTCCATTTTCATCCTGCAAAGGTAATCATAGTATGCGTGCATACTACTTCCTCCGAGAGCCTAACTCCTTGGATCTGGGAAGTTTTAACGATCGTAGAAGCCGTCGGATAGGGCCGCCTTAACAGGTTGTGGCGGGTGGCCTACCTTGCCGCCATGCAACGCCGATGGGTGCTTTTCGTGCTGTTCGGCCTCCTGTTCGGAGGGTGTACCGTGGGGCGTTTCTTCATGTACAATTTCGCCGACACCCGCGACCATCGGAAGTTCCCTTCCCGGTCGCTCACGCCCTCATCGGCGCCTTTTCAGTATCCGGTGGCCACGGTGGAAAAGGGTCCCAAGACCATCAAGGTAGGGGGAAAAGAAAGCGCCTTCGATGAGTTCCTGGAGGATCATGCCACGGTGGCCTTCCTCGTCATCCACCGAGATACGATCAAGTACGAGCGCTACTTCAAGGGATACGATCCAGCGCGCATCCACACTTCGTTCTCCATGGCCAAAAGCGTCATGAGCATGCTTATCGGATGTGCGATCGATGATGGGCTCATCACGAGCGTGGATCAGCCCATCTCCGACATCGTACCGGAGCTCAAGAAGAACGGATTCGACAAGGTCACTGTGGAGCACGTGTTGCAGATGACGAGCGGTCTCGACTTCGAGGAGAGTTATGTGAACCCCTTTGGCACGGCGGCGCGTTATTACTACGGGCGTCGACTTTACAAGAACATGGCGCGGATGCACTTGAAGCGCGCTCCGGGAGAACGTTTCGAGTACGTCAGTGGTAACAGTCAGTTGCTCGGCTGGGTACTGGAACGTGCCCTCCGGGCCAAGGGTGATCAACGCACGATCACACAGTATCTACAGGATCGTATTTGGTCGCCATTGGGCATGGAATATGAGTCTTCGTGGAGCCTGGATAGGAGAGACGGTGGCATCGAGAAGACCTTCTGTTGCTTGAACGCACCAGCTCGCGATTTCGCCAAGCTGGGCTCGCTCTACCTACACAAAGGGCAGTGGCGAGGCCAACAGCTCGTGCCGGAAAGCTGGGTGGTACGAAGCACCGCCGTGGACACCGCCAACGGCAGTGCGGCACACTATCAGTACCAATGGTGGCTGCCTTCTTCTGAAGGTGACTTCATGGCGCAAGGGATCTTGGGGCAATTCGTGTTCGTGGACCCTGCGCGCGACCTGGTCATGGTGCGCCTTGGCAAGAAGTATGGCGGGGTGGGCTGGCCCTCGGTCTTTCGAAGCGTAGCCCGATACTACGAGCCGTGAGCGCGAAGCACGGGCGACGTGTGGTGGTGGTGGGCGGCGGACCTGCCGGCCTGATGGCAGCATCCATCCTGGCCCGGCATGTGGAGGTCGTGCTCTTCGAACAGGGCCGGACCATCGGCCGAAAGTTCCTGGTCGCTGGTGATGGTGGCTTGAACATCACCAACAGCGCGGTGGGCGATGCGCTGCTTGACCATTTCTCGCGTCCCGACCGCATGCACCCGATCCTGGAAGCGTTCGATCCGACCGCCTTGGGCCAATGGCTCGCATCGTTGGGTGTACCGACTTTCACCGGAACGAGCGGTCGTGTTTTCCCGCAGCGCGGCATCAAACCAGCCGAGGTGTTGAAGGCGATCATGGAACAGGCGCGTGATCGCGGTGTACGCATGCATACCGGCTACGCGTTCGTTGGCTTCAATGAGGAGAGGAGACCCATCATGGTGAGGGATGGCGCGCGCAGCATTCCAGAGGCGGACGCGTACCTCTTCGCCTTGGGTGGCGCGTCGTGGCCCAAGACGGGATCCACCGGGGCCTGGGTCGCTGCGTTCGAAGCCATCGGAGTTGATGTACGCGCTTTCGAGGCCAGCAACTGTGGTGTGGACGTGGATCTTCCCGCGAACCTGCTGCCACATGTGGGCAAACCGTTGAAGAACATCGCTGCGCGCTGTGGCACGAAGTCCGTCCGTGGTGAGATCACCGTCACCGCACATGGCCTGGAGGGCAATGCGATCTATCCACTGATCCCTGCGGTTCGTGGCCTGCTGGCCAGCCCCCACGAGGCGACCATCACCATCGACCTGAAGCCTGATCTCACCGAGGAGCGTATCGCCGAGAGGTTGCGCGGTGCGGCTTGGAAGGAACGCAGTTCGGCCTTGCGCTTGGATAGACCTGCGCTCGCGTTCTTGAAAGCCTTCACACCAGTGGAACGCTACTTGGACGGCCGCACCTTGGCCCACGATGTGAAGAATGTGCAGGTTCCGGTGCGCGCATTGCGCCCGATCGAAGAGGCGATCAGCACCAGCGGTGGTATCTCGTGGGATGCATTGAACGACGACCTTGCGCTCCGTGATCATCCGCATCTTTTCGTAGCCGGTGAAATGATCGATTGGGATGCTCCTACAGGAGGGTTCCTCCTCCAAGGTGCATTTAGTACCGGCTATTGGGCGGCGAACGGTATCCTGGCGAAGCTCGGCCTAGCCGAAGAGGTGTGAGAGCACGTCGCTCACCTGGCCCACCTGCACCACCTCGATGGTCTTCAGCGGGACGATACCCTTTGTACCCTTGGGAACGAAGATGCGGGCGAAGCCGAGCTTGGCCGCCTCCGCGATGCGTTGTTCCGTGCGCGTTACGGGTCTGATCTCGCCGGTGAGGCCCACCTCGCCGGAGAAACAAACGTCCATCGGTACGGCGATATCAGCGTTGCTGCTCAGCACGGCACAGACCACGGCGAGATCGATCGCCGGCTCTTCCACACGGAAGCCACCGGCCAGGTTCAGGAACACATCCTTCTGCCCCAAACGGAAGCCGCAGCGCTTTTCCATCACCGCCAGCAACATGTTCAGTCTGCGCAGGTCGAACCCCGTGGAACTTCGTTGCGGTGTTCCATAGACCGCGCTGCTCACCAGCGCCTGCACTTCGATCAGCAACGGGCGCATGCCTTCCATGGTAGCGGCCACCACAACACCACTGGGCCTTTCTTCACGGCGTCCGAGCAGCACCTGGCTGGGGTCCTCCACTTCAGCGAGTCCACTCCCTTGCATCTCATAGATGCCGAGTTCGTTGGTGCTGCCGAAACGGTTCTTCAGCGGGCGCAGCAACCGATAGGCGTGGTCGCGGTCACCTTCGAACTGCAACACGCAATCCACCATGTGCTCCAGCACTTTCGGTCCGGCGATGAACCCGTCCTTGGTGATGTGCCCGATCAACACCATCGGGATGCCGGTAGTCTTCGCGAAGCGCATCAGCTCCGCGGTACACTCGCGCACCTGGCCCACACTGCCCGGGCTTGCGTCGAGCACGGCGGTATGAAGCGTCTGCACGCTGTCGATCACCACGAGCGACGGCTGTAGCGCATCGATGTGCTTGAAGATGTTCTGCGTATTGGTCTCCGTGAGGACGAAGCAGCCTTCGCTTTTTCCGTTCGGGCTTCCGCTGCTGGCTTGGAGCCGTTCGGCACGCATCTTCACTTGATGCTCGCTCTCCTCGCCGCTCACATAGAGCGTCTTGAGGTGCGGGTTGCGCAAGGCGGTCTGCAACAACAAGGTGCTCTTGCCGATGCCGGGTTCGCCGCCCAGCAGGGTGATGCTGCCTGGTACAAGACCCCCACCGAGCACACGCGACAGTTCACGGTCGCTCAGCGCGATGCGCGGACCATCCTGAGCCGGTATCGCTTCGATCGCGACGGGCACGGGGTGCCTTCCCTTTACGCTGGCAGGCGTGCCGCGTTTCTCCTCCACACGGTCCACCACTTCCTCCACCAAGGTGTTCCATTCCTTGCATTGCGAACACTGGCCCAGCCACTGGGCGTAGCTGCTGCCGCAGTTCTGACAAACGAACTTCGAACGGAGCTTAGCGGCCATGGCGGATCCGCTCGACCAGCGCGGTGGTGGAGAAGCCATCCACCAACTTCAGGGAACGCACTTCGCCGCCGCGTGCCTTCACGAGATCGGCGCCTACGATGCGATCTTCGGTCCAGTCACCACCCTTCACCAGCACATCGGGTCCGATGGCCTGGATGAGTTCGAGCGGCGTGTCCTGGTCGAAGATGATCACCGCATCCACCAAGCGCAATGCGCACAACACCTTCGCGCGGCTCACCTCGTCGTTGATCGGCCGGTCCGGTGCTTTGCCCAAGCGCCGTACGCTGGCATCGCTGTTCACGCCGATGATGAGCCTATCGCCGAGGGCGGCCGCCTCTTGCAGGTATTCCACGTGACCGCGATGCAGGATGTCGAAGCACCCATTGGTGAACACGATCCGGTCGCCTTTCATGCGCCAAACGTTGACGGCACGCTGCACCTGGACCAGGTCCATGATGCGTTTATTGGTGATGGCTTGTGCGGTATCGGCGTTCATATGGCGGCAGGTTTCCGGTCCCTGGCCGCCAAAAGTAGCGATAGCCCCCCGAGCACGATGAGCATCAACGTCTGGGCCACCCAGAGCAGCCAGCCGATGGCGAGCGCATCAGGGCGGATGAGGCCACCACCGTCGGGCGGCGCCATGTACATGCCCACCACGAGCGCCACGAAAGCCGGGAACACGCCGATGCCCCCCTGTACCAGGATGATGCCCACGGAGCCAGCGATGAAGCCAGCGAGCAAGCCTCCCACGGGAATGCTCGTGGTGGAGGGCAGCGCTTGGAAGCCGATGATGAAGGAGCCGATGTAGAGGCCCCATATCAGGAAGGTGTGTGCGATGAAGGCTCCTTTCTTCTTCGTGCTCAGCACCGAACGTACTCCCGCGATGAAACCACGGATACCGTCCATCGCCCTTGCACGCAAGGCCGGGCGTGACCAGATGATGTAGGCCGCTCCGATCATAGCGATGACCACCACCACACCGATCCATAGACCCCAGGGAATGCCCGGCTCGTCCGTGCTGATCGCACCTTGCGCGGACTTGAACGTTTCGATGCGCGCCTGCAGCATGGGCATCTTATCCAACTGAAGCGCGAGGGTGAGGGCCGTGATACCGATCAGCATGAGCATGTCCACCGCCCGTTCGGCCAGGATGCTTCCGAAGCCCCGCTCGAACGGCACACCTTCGAGACGGTATAGGGTGACCGCCCGGCTGGCCTCACCGGCCCGAGGCAACAACATGTTCATGAAGTAGCCTGCCATCACAGCGTGGTAACTGCTCCAGAAGCGGACCTCATGGCCCAACGGTTCCAGCAGATATCGCCATCGCCAGGCGCGGCTCACGTGGCTCAACCAGCCCAAGAGCACACAGAGGATGAACCAGCCAAGGTGCGCCTGATCGAAGGCCGCGAAGAGTTCACTGCGCTGTTTCTCATCGAGCTGTGCGTAGGAGTAGTGGATCAACCATACGCCCAAGGCGATGGGCACGATGATCTTGAGGGCGCCAAAGACGACCTTCTTCATGAACGCAACCGGTTGGTGCTTTCGTCGGGGAAGATGATGTTGGGTCGGAACGCACGCGCTTCTTCGATGCTCATGTGCGCATAGGAAACGATGATCACGATATGGCCCACATGCACCTTGTGCGCGGCCGGACCGTTCATGCAGATCACCCCGCTCCCTCGAGCGCCTTTGATCACGTAGGTCTCCAAACGTTCACCGTTGTTCACGTTCAGCACCTGCACCTTTTCGCCTTCCACAAGCCCCACGGCATCGATCAGGTCCTCGTCGATGGTGATGCTTCCGATGTAGTCGAGGTTGGCCTCGGTGACACGTACACGGTGGATCTTCGTCCGAACGACTTCGATGGTCATGACCGGGAAATGGGCCACGAAGGTAGGCGAGCGTCCCTGCGGATCAGGCCGGCCGGGACAAGGTGATGTTGTCTATCAAGCGCACCGGTCCCACCTGCGCGGCGATCAACGCTACTGCCTGCTCATGGTCTCCCCAGTCCTCCAGCGGTACCAGCGTATCGTGGTCGGCGATGCCGAAGTAGTCCAACTTCACGGCAGGCTCTTCTGCCAGTACTTCGCTCACCCTTTGGTTCACGGAGGCGATCGGTCCATGGAAGGCCATTGATGCCGCCTGTCGAAGTGCCTTGTAGAGGATGGTGGCTTGTTGCCGCTCCTCCGGGTTCAGGCGGGCGTTCCGAGAACTAAGGGCCAGACCGTCTGCAGCGCGCACGGTAGGGCAGCCCGTAACCCGTTCGGGCCAGTGTTCTTGAGCGGCCATGTACCGGAGCAAGGTCAATTGCTGCCGGTCCTTTTCGCCGAAGTAGGCCTCATCCGGCCGCACGTAGTGGAACAAACGCTCCACCACGTTCACCACCCCTTGGAAATGGTTGGGGCGTGAAGGACCCTCCCAATGGTCGTTGAGCACACCCAGATCGTAGGTCAATGGGATGAAGTCAGCGAAGATGGCCTCCTTCTCCGGCGCAAAGAGCGCATCGCAGCCGGCCTCGTAAAGGAGTTCGCGGTCCAGCTCCAATTGCCGAGGATAGTGCTTTAGGTCATCTAAATTGTTGAATTGCAGCGGATTGACGAAAATACTACAGGCGACTTTCGCATGGTCGCGTTTGGCTCGACGCACCAGGTCCAGGTGCCCTTGGTGCAAGGCGCCCATGGTGGGAACGAACCCTACGGAAGCCCCGGAACGACGGGCTTCAGCGGTCCAACCGGCCATACGGGTGGGGGAAGTGACGAAGTCCAAGCGGGACGCGGGTTCCGTGAAGAGGGGAAGGGGGCGAAGCTAGGTTTCCATGTTGAAGTTCCGCCGAAAAGTCTATATTTTTGTACCCGCAATTTCCTAACCCTACCATGAGCTTGAAGAACGTGAAGGTCCTTACCATTTCCCAGTCGATTCAACCTTTCATGGACGGACCTGAGGAGATGGCGAAGGTCGCGCGGCATTTGCCGCAGGGCATCTTGGACCTCGGAAACGAGATCCGGGTGTTCATGCCCAAGTTCGGTTGCATCAACGAGCGTCGGCACCAATTACACGAGGTCATCCGCTTGAGCGGGATGAACCTCATCATCAACGATACCGACCACGCGCTGCTGATCAAGGTGGCCAGTGTGCCCAGCGCCCGCATGCAGGTCTACTTCATCGACAACGAGGAGTACTTCAAGCGCAAGGCCGATACCCACGACGCCGAAGGCAATTTCTTCCCGGACAACGATGAGCGTGCCCTGTTCTTCGGACGGGGTGTGCTCGAGACCGTGCGCAAGCTGGGCTGGGTGCCCGATATCATCCATTGCCATGGCTGGATGACGGCGTTCGTGCCGCTGTATGTACGACACCACTTCGCGGACGACCCGCACTTCGAGAATACCAAGCTGGTATTTAGCGTGCACGACCAGAAGGCGGAGCCGCTGGACAAGGACCTGGCCAAGAAACTGGCCATGGAAGGCTTCGACAAGGAGCTGCTCAAAGGCTTGAACAAACCGACCACGGATGACCTGGTGAAGTTCGCCATGGGCCTGTCTGACGCCGTGGTGCGCTCCACCGCGAAGTTGAGCAAGGGTATGGAGACCGCCCTGAAGGCGTATGAGAAGCCCGTGATGCCCTTCGTGGCCGAGGGTGCTGACGCCGTGAAGGCGCACGCGGATTTCTACCACAGCGTTCTGGAGGAAGCACTCGTCTGAACCGGTGAGCGCAGCATTTCCGCACCGGCGCACCGGCACGTACTACGGGCTGTTGGCCGCTGTGCTTTGCATGGCCTTGTTCCAAAGTTGCAGGAAACCAGAGGAGGACCTCGGCTTGGAGCTGTTGCCGGGTGCACCGCTCGGGCTGGTGAGCGACACCACTGAGGTGGAGGCGTTCACCTTCGCGGACAGTGCGGTGCAGACTAGCGGCTTGTCGCGCAGCTTGGTCGGCTCCTATGTGGATCCAGACTTCGGTCTGCTCAAGGCCAGTCTGGTGGCTCAGCTGCGCCTTACGGCCAATAGCATCGGGCAAGGGCAGGACAACTCGGGCCTCGTGGCCGATAGTATCGTGCTGGCGCTGGCCTTCGAAACGCCCAACACGCACTACGGCAACCTCGATCCCCAGCATTTCATGGTGCAGGAGTTGAGCGCTGGCCTGTCCATCGACTCCGTATACCGCAGCGATCGTCAGCCGGCCGTGCTCGAGGAGGACCTGGTCGCGTTGCACGGTGGCGAGATCACCCCGAATCCCTTCGTCAATGCTTTCGTGGGCGACGATACGCTTGGCCCACAAGTGCGCATTCCGTTGAAGTTGTCCCTGGCCGAGCGCTTCCTGGACGCCTTTGGTACCTCGGACCTAGCGGACAACACCTCCTTCCTGGAGTTCTTCAAGGGGATCAAGGTGTCGGTGTCGAACCCGAGCCAGTTGCCTTACCAGGGTGGCATCCTCCATATCAACACCATCGGAACAGGCACCAAGGTCACCGTATACTATCACGATGAGTTAAACCAGCCCGAACTGGGGCGCACGTTCGATCTGCTCATTTCGACCGGAAGTGTGCGCTACAATGCGGTGGAGCGCGACCGTTCATTGGCGGTGAACCCCGGTCTGGCACAAGCGCTTGCCGACCCTGATGGTGAGCAGGCAACCGTGTTCCTGCAAACCTTGGGTGGGTACCGGACAGCGGTGCGGTTCCCCGAATTGCTCGCTTTGGCGGGTCAGGACCGTATCGTTTCCAAGGCCGAGCTCATCGTTCCGTTGAATGGCTCGTTCTACCCCTACTACGCGCCACCGCCCACCATCCTCTTGTTCCGGGATAACAATGGTGCCGATGCGTTCTTGCCGGACCAATTGGCCGGTGTCACGGGTATCGGGGGTGACTTCTCGGTCTCTGAAAAGGTCTATCGCTTCAACATCACCCGGTATGTGCAGCAGGTGATGAACGGCACCTTGCCCGATGATGGTATCATGCTGGTCGCCGGGAGTTCGGGGGTGAGCGCCAACCGCGCCGTGATCTGTGGCCCGGACCATCCCTCCACGCCCATGCGGCTGCTGCTTACATTTACCACGTACTGAACCTGAACGCCTACGCCGGGCCTCGGCGTCAAACGCATGTGCGGGATCGTTGCCTACCTGGGAGAGAAGGAAGCCTATCCGATACTGATAAACGGGCTCAGGCGCTTGGAGTACCGTGGTTATGACAGTGCCGGGGTGGCCTTGCTGCAAGGTGAGCAGCTGACCATCTACAAGTGCCAGGGCAAGGTGAGCGATCTGGAAGCCCATATCAACGGCCGCTCCACGAAGGCCAGCCTCGGCATCGGCCACACCCGCTGGGCCACCCACGGGCCGCCCAATGACGTGAACGCGCACCCGCACCAGGGCACCAGCGGGGACCTCGCCCTGATCCACAACGGCATCATCGAGAACTACGCACCCATCAAGGAAGAACTGGTGCACCGCGGTCACGTTTTCCGCAGTGACACGGACACCGAAGTATTGGTGCATCTGATCGACGACATCCAGCGTACGGAGAAGGTGGACCTTGCGGAAGCCGTGCGCCTGGCGCTGGCGAGCGTCGTCGGTGCCTACGCCATCGTGGTCATCGATCGCAAGGCCCCTGATGTGATGGTGGCGGCACGGAAGAGCTCACCCTTGGTCATCGGTATCGGCGAAGGAGAGTACTTCTGCGCCAGTGACGCCACCCCCATCGTGGAGCACACCAAGAACGTGGTGTACCTGGAGGACGGGGAGATCGCCGTGCTACATCGCCACACCGGGCTGAAGATCCGCAACATCAAGAACCAGGTGAAGACCCCCTTCATCCAGGAGCTCGAATTGCAGATCGAAGCGTTGGAGAAGGGTGGGTACGATCACTTCATGCTGAAGGAGATCCATGAGCAATCGCGGAGCATCCGCGATAGCATGCGTGGCCGCCTCAACCTGGCGAAGGGTGAAGTGGTCTTGGGCGGCATCAAGGACTACGAGCAGAAGTTCATCAATGCGAAGCGCATCCTGATCGTCGGTTGTGGCACCAGCTGGCACGCCGGCATGGTGGGCGAGTACCTGTTCGAGGAGTTCGCGCGGATCCCGGTGGAGGTGGAGTACGCCAGCGAGTTCCGCTACCGCAATCCGATCGTCAACGAGGACGACATCGTCATCGCCATCAGCCAGAGTGGCGAGACCGCGGATACCCTGGCCGCGATCGAGCTTGCAAAGGGACGTGGCGCCACCATCATCGGCATCTGCAATGTCGTGGGCAGCAGCATCGCGCGTGTCACGCATGCGGGATCCTACACGCATGCGGGACCGGAGATCGGTGTGGCCAGTACCAAGGCCTTCACCGCACAGGTCACCGTGCTCACGCTCATGGCCCTCATGATCGGGCAGAAGAAGGGCATGCTGAGCGGCGGCAATTTCTATCGACTGCTCAACGAATTGGACGCCATCCCGGACAAGATCCAGAAGGTGTTGCAGAAGGAGGCGCAGATCAAGTACATCGCCGACATCTACAAAGACGCCAACAACGCACTGTACCTCGGTCGTGGGTACACCTTCCCGGTGGCCTTGGAGGGTGCGCTGAAGCTGAAGGAGATCAGTTACATCCACGCGGAGGGTTACCCGGCCGCCGAGATGAAACACGGACCGATCGCGTTGATCGATGACGCCATGCCGGTGTTCGTGATCGCCACCAAGGGAGCGAGCTACGAGAAGGTGGTGAGCAACATCCAGGAGGTGAAGGCTCGAAAAGGGAAGATCATCGCCATCGTTACAGAGGGCGATACGGTGGTGAAGGAACTGGCCGATCACGTGATCGAGATCCCCGACACACCCGATGCCTTGGTGCCCCTGCTGAGCGTGGTGCCCTTGCAGTTGATCAGCTACCACATCGCGGTGATGCGTGGCTGCAACGTGGACCAACCCCGCAACCTGGCCAAGAGCGTCACCGTGGAGTGAGCTGTTCTTTCGGTCGCCCCCACATGATAACCCGGTCGTTGTGCTGATAGGGCCCTAGGTCCTTGGTGAAGAGCAAGTGCCCCAGGTCGATCAGCGGAAGAACGCCGAAGCCCCCGAAGGTGAGGCCGTAGATGATGGCCACTTTTGGGGTGGTTCCCAGATAGATCCGGTGCGCCCCGAACGGACCCAATAGTAGGGCCAACGCGCTCCCCACCAAACGCTGGTCTTCCAGCACCACCTCGATACTGTCCGCAGGAGGCATGGATCGGAGCGGAACGAACGGACCACCAGCCAGGGCACTGTGCCCCAGGGTCAGGCAGACAAGAAGGGTCAACGTGTTCAGTGCGCTGCGCAACTCGGTAGGGTGGGTATAAATGTAGAACGGGCATCAGCGCAAGCCGATGCCCGTTCGAACGCTGTCTTCGCGGTCACTTGCCGGCGGCGAAGCGGCGGGCCACCTCGGGCCAGTTCACCACGTTCCAGAAAGCTGCGATGTAATCCGGGCGGCGGTTCTGGTAGTGGAGGTAATAGGCATGTTCCCATACGTCCATACCCATGATCGGGGTGCCGCCGCAACCGGTGTTGGGCATCAGTGGGTTGTCCTGGTTCGGGGTGCTGCACACCTCGAGCTTGCCGCCTTTGTGCACGCAGAGCCACGCCCAGCCACTGCCGAAACGGGTGGCACCGGCGGCCGCGAATTTCTCCTTGAAGGCATCGAACGAGCCGAACGCGGTATCGATGGCTGCTGCCAGGTCTCCTTCGGGTTTGCCACCAGCGTTCGGGGCCATGATGGTCCAGAACAGGCTGTGGTTGTAGTGGCCGCCTCCGTTGTTTCGGACGGCCATGTTGTTCATGTCCAAGCCCTTCATCAGGTCCTCGATGGACTTGCCGGCGTCCGGCGTGCCCTCCAAGGCCTTGTTCAGGTTGGTCACGTAGGCGTTGTGGTGCTTTCCATGGTGGATCTGCATGGTCAGCGTGTCGATATGGGGCTCCAACGCATCGTGTGCGTAGGGCAGCTCTGGTAAGGTGAAGGCCATTTTGGTCGGTTTCTGGCGGGTTTTTGTCGAAAGGACCGCACGAAGATACGGTCAGAGTGAAGTTCTCACTTGCACGGATCGGAAACCCCATTACTTTTGCGCCCACTTTCACCAAAAAACACAGGGAATGTTCAAGAAATTCGCACTGCTCGCCACCATGGCGGCCTTCTTCGTTGCTTGCGGTAGCAGCACCCAGGAGAACATGGAGAACAAAGCCGACGAGGCTGCAAACTCCGCTCAGGAAATGATGGACAAGGCTGCTGCTGAAGCTGAAGCTGCTGCCGCTGAAGCTGCCAAGGCTGCTGAAGCTGCTGTTGACACGGCTGCCGCTGCTGCTGAAACGGCTATCGACGCTGCCAAGGACGCAGCTGCTCACTAAGCCTTTACCGAATATGTACGCGAAAGGGGCCGCAAGGCCCCTTTTTCGTTGACCCTATCGCGGGTATACCGCGTAACGAGGGATGCCCTATCGGGTCAGCACGTTGATAGGGATGGATGGACACTCCGGTCAGCGCAACAGGATCCCCGCCAACCCTACTTGAAGAGGGGTCGCCGTATCAGTTCACGGGGGTGGTGCGCCCTGCTGCGAGCTCGTCCCGTGCCCTTAGGTACATCCGGTCCTTTTGGAGCAGGATCCGGTAGTAGCCATCATCCCCCCACACATTGCGTGCGATACCGGCCTTGATGCGCATGGCGATCTGCTCGCGCGAACGTGCGGCATCCGCCGGCCTGTGCTCGATGCCCTCCTTCTTGGCGAAGCGTTCGAGCTCGGTGAGCAGATCCGTTGATACTTGATACCGCCGTGCGAAATCCTCGCTGGAGCTGTACCGGGCTTGAAGGGATTGCCGCTCCCGGTCGGCCACGTTGAAGGCGAACTGGTTCAGGGCCCCGCTGAAGAACAGGTCGGTGAGGTAGGCCGAGGTTTCCAGCGTATCGGCCGGCACGAAGATGTCCGGGACCACACCTCCTCCACCGTAAACGGTCCTTCCTTTCAGGGTCTTGAACACCTGCGAACTGTCCTTGGGTATGCTGTCCACACTGAGCAGTTCGCCATGGCTGGCACGCGCCTCGAAATCCTCCATGTAATCGATGCCTTCTCCGTAGGGCCGTTGGATGGACCGCCCGCTCGGGGTGTAATAACGCGCTGTGGTGATACGCACGGCACTGCTGTCCGGCAGAGGCACATGTTCTTGCACCAATCCCTTGCCGAACGTGCGTCGCCCCACGAGCAACCCGCGGTCATTGTCCTGCACGGCCCCGGCTACGATCTCGCTGGCGCTGGCCGAGCCTTCATCCACGAGTATCGCCAATGCGATATCCTCGAACCCACCGGCACGCGTGGCATCGGCATCCTGTCGGGGAGAGTTCCTTCCTTCGGTGTAAACGATGGCGCGCCCGCTGGGGAGGAACTCGTCGGAAAGGTCGATCGCAGCGTTGAGGAAGCCGCCGCCATTGCCTCGAAGGTCCAGTACCAACCTTTTCATGCCTAGCTCCTTCAAGCGCTGGGCGGCTTTCACGAATTCCTCATGCGTGTTCTTCGCGAAGCGGACCAGCTTGATGTAGCCGGTGCCATCATCATCGAGAATGGTGGCCGCCACACTGTGGATGGGGATCTTTCCGCGTTCGATGGTCACTTCGAAGGGCTTCATCTTTCCGCGCCGGAGTATCTCGACCACCACTTCGGAGCCTTTCGGGCCGCGCAGGTTCTTCATCACCTGATCGTTGGTGATCCCGATCCCGGCGAGTAGTGCGCCATTCGCTTTCACGATACGGTCACCAGGTCGGATGCCAACGGCAGCGCTCGGTCCGCCTTCCACCGGAGAGATCACCACCACGGTATCCTGCTGGATGGCGAATTCCACCCCGATGCCGTCGAAGCTACCTTCCAACGGTTCCTGTGCAGCGCGCAGCTCGGCGGCGCTGATGTAGTAACTGTGCGGGTCGAGGCGCTGGAGGAGGTCTTGGAGCACTTCATCCACCAGTGCGTTCTTTTCCACGGTATCCACGTACTGTGCGTCGATCAGATCGATCACCTGGCCGATCTTGTCCGAGGAGGAGGGTTGGCGCAGGTTGAAGACCGTGAGGGGGCCTGAAGAAGAGGAGCCCATGTCACGACCGATGAACAGCCCGGCGACGAGGGCCAAGGCGATCAGTGCGGGATAGAAGGGCGAGGGGCGCCTGGTTCGTTCGTTCATCCTACTGGGCTTCCAGTTTGGTTACCATCACCCCACCAGCGGTGAGCAGATCAAGGCCTGCGGGGTCCTTGTACGCCTCTTGGTAGACGAGTCTCTTGATGCCCGCCTGTAGGACAAGCTTGCTGCATTCCTTGCACGGGGAGTGTGTCAGGTATAACGTAGCACCCCTTGCGTTGTTCGTGCTTTTGGCCACCTTCAAGATGGCATTGGCTTCGGCATGCAACACATACCAGTGGGTCAGTCCGGCAGGGTCCTCGCAATCGTTGGGGAAGCCGGTGGGCGTGCCGTTATAGCCATCGCTGATGATCATGCCATCCTTCACGATGATGGCACCGACCTTCTTCCGGGTGCAGTGGCTAAGCTTGGCCCATTCCAGCGCCATCCGCATATAGGCGCGGTCGTACCGGTCCTGCTTGGCAGGTTCGGCATGCACGATGGCGTCTTGCGCGGTCGACATCAGGGGCGTGAAAGTAGTACGGCCGCAAGGTGCGGCCGTACTGGTGTACCCAGGGCGGGACTCGAACCTGCCTTCGGCAGGCAGGCCCGCCGAACCCATTTAGGGTAAAAGGCAAACCCGTTCCTGCCCCCTTTCAACATTACAGTACCCAGGGCGGGACTCGAACCCGCACGACTTGCATCACTGGTGTTTGAGACCAGCGCGTCTACCGATTCCGCCACCTGGGTAGGTGTTCAAACTCGTTCGCGGTTGCGAATTTCTCGAAGAAACTCCTTTCCCGCGCCGGACTTGAAGAACTTTTCTCGTTTCCGAGCCTCGATCCTGTCCGGCAAATACTCGACGATCAATACTTCAAACGGTCGATACGCACGAGTGGTTCTTTCTTTTCCCCGCTGATGCTCATCGATCCTACGTGTAACATCCAAACTCAGCCCCACATAGATGTACTCCTTTTCCACACTGGCCAAAGCGTACACTGCGCAGGACATCATCAAAACTGGTGGTCAGGCCAGCGCGCCTGCCTGCCGGCAGGCAGGTCTACCGATTCCGCCACCTGGGTAGGTATTGGGGCTGCGAAGATAGTGGTCCAAGGGGTTCCACACTACCTCCCGAGCCACCAGGACCTCAAGCGCTCCTGCCGTCTGGTCGCCTCTGGGATGACCCTTAGACTTCCCTTGTCATCGGAGGCGATACCAGCTCTGCCCAACCATTCGTCCAAGGGTAGCGCGCCGGGTTCGTTCAGGTGGCGTTGGAGTAAGTCACCGATCTCGGGCCCCGTGAGCCGAGCGATGGTGCTGAAGAGTTCTTCGTCCTTGAAAGGAGTTCCTATGCCGTATTGCTTCTGAAGGTCTTGGATCAGCTGCTGGACACCGTATTTGCCGTTGGAGCGTTCGCGTAGGGCGATGTCCAACCCCATGCAGAAAAGCGTGCCCTTCAGGTAGAAGTTGTAGTACTGGTCTTGCTGCTCCATAGCCTGCTGGCTTAGGGTGGTCAGCGCCATGTCATCGGGGAATTTGCGCATCAGGCGGATCTTCTCATTCACCACGGCGAGGAACTCATCCACCGTTTGACGACCTTGTTTCACGGGCATGTGGATGGCGAAATACTCGGTCATGCCTTCGTAGAGCCAGAGGTGTCGGCTCATGCGAGGTGCATTGAAGTCGTATCGCTCGATTTCTTCGCTGTGAATGCTCAGAGGTAGTATGGTGTGGAAGAATTCGTGGCTGGCGATGCCATACACGCTGTGCGCGATCGCTTCGGGATCCAGTGGCATGCAGAGAAGGATCAGCGTGGAGGCGGAGTGCTCCAAGCCGTCGCCCATGCTGCTACCCTCCCGGTCGCTCGGGTTGTGGTAGATCAGGAAGGTGTAGTCCTTCACCGGTAGCGCGCCACCCAGGTAGTCGCGTTGATCGGAAAGCAGTGGGCGTATGTGTTCGGCCACTTCGGTCGCGATGGAACGGCCAGTAGTGCTATGGCAGGCGACCATCACGTTGATGTCTTTCAGGTGGATGTGTGCGGTATCTGCAGGGGCGATCAATATCGGGTTGTCCACCAAGTGTCGGTAGCTCCTTGCGTGGAAAGTGATGGCCTCGGGTCGTTCCTCCTCGCGCGGCAAGCTGGTGGCGGCGTAGAGCCGGTCGGGCTTCTTCAATTCGATGGCATAGGGCAACTGCTCATATCCTTCGAAATAGCCGATCACCGTGTTGTGGTTGAGCACGATCGCATCGGGTTTCACCGTGCCCTCCGACGAACGATAGTTCCCCTGCGTGAACCGGATGTCGAACTCCTCCCAACCATCGTCGACTGAATAGGTGATGCGATACAAGGCACGCGCTTCGGGGATCGACCACCGGTTCACATCCAGCCGCCGCAGGGGCACGGGTTCGCCGTTCGGGTCGAAGGCGGCGATGCTGCCCAGTAGTCTGCCGTGGTCCATGGCGCCATAGATCCCCGGTACGATGCGCGGCAGGGCGAAGGTCACTTCATCCGCGTCGAATGGCGGCACGATCAGTTCCACCGCCAAGCGGTCGTTGCGTTGGTCGCGTAGGTCGATGGTGACGGCGATCGGATCCTGTGCGAAAGTGAGGCATGCGATACCGAGTAATACAATGAGCACGTGTGCCCGCATGGTTGGTAGCGTTGGTGGTCAGTAAGACGCACCAACGCTACCGAAGTTACCAGCGTCCGTGATCTTGACCGGGTTCACTCCTTGATGAAGCGTCCGTTGAGGATCGCACCATCGGTGTTCGCTCGGACCGAATAAGCGCCCGGGGGAAGTGCGCTGATCTCGATCCGTGTAGTGGGGCCTTGGGCCTGAGAGGTGAGCACCAGGCGACCTTGCATATCATGGATGGAAATGAGGTCGGTCGAACGGAGTGCCAGCGCATGCAGGTAGACTTCACCGTCGGTGGGAACGGGGTACAGCGTCAGTCTTGGGCGCTGCATTTCATCGATGGCGTTCGGCGCATCGGGTACAGCACAGGGCATGGCCCCATTCGTCTGCTCGTTGAACATGCCAGGTATGCTCTGTGCGAATGTGGTGATGCTATCCACACGAGCTTGGAGC
Organism: Flavobacteriales bacterium; assembly: GCA_016787995.1. Taxonomy (GTDB): domain Bacteria; phylum Bacteroidota; class Bacteroidia; order Flavobacteriales_F; family PHOS-HE28; genus PHOS-HE28. Next base: position 39,587 of record JAEUTB010000079.1, read on the forward strand.
GCTGTTACATTGGAAAGTGGATCCGATGCACCACTGCGCACGTACGTATAGGCGACCAGCAGGTTGATGTGCTCGCCGGGTTCCAAGGTGCCTGGGCCCATGCTGGCCACTACGCGGGGATCGCGGGATGTTCCAAGGACGTTGAGGTCCGCGTTCCAAGCGGGTTGTGGGTCACCCCCAGTGCCAAGGCCCTCGGGGTCCGAGTCGCCCGGGAAGCAGAATAAGGCGGGGATGGTGCCTGATGATGCATCGTAGCCAGTACCCCCATAGGTCTGCGGTAAGGTGCTCTTCCACATCATCCGGCTATAGGTCATGAAATGGCTGGGGATCTCAGGATCCGTCATGAACGCCGACCCCTCTCTGTAATACGCGATCGAGCCGCTGAGCCCAAGGCGCTCATTGTCGATCGTCCCATCGGCATAGCCGGTGCCGTTCACATAGAGCTCTTCGGCGGTCTGGGCATTGTCCAGTCCATCCTGTTCGAGGAGGGGCCCTTTGAGCACTGCCATCCCGAAGATCGGGGGAGCAGCACCATAACCGTCAGCCCCCATACAATCCTCATCCATGTCATCACCGTTCAGTACGTATACCAGACTGCGAAGCACATCGGTGCCGATGATGTCGTCATTGCTACAGCCGATATCGAAGTCGACATAGTGCCCGATCCGGAGGTCGGTCAATGACTGGGAGCCGCGCTGGATGATCTTGTGTTGCATGAAAACGGTTTGATCCAACGCGGGGTTGTTGTCGTAGGCGAAAGCCATCAGGTGTACTTCCAGGCCGATCGCCGGACTTCCTGAGGCGAGGTGTTCTCCTCCGACATCATTGAAGATGGCATAGAGCGCCTTATCGCCCAGGATACAGGGGTGGTCCCCGTTCTCGGGTTCATAACTGCCGTCGGCCCCGATGTCCACGAATGGGGCGAGGTAGGTGGCTTGTCCCGCGCTCACGTCGCCCATTGCAGGCCAGCTCAAGAAGGTGGGTGGAATGGTGTATCCGCCCGGGAACTCAGCGTTCACGTCACAATCAGGGTCCTGCAGACAAGCGAAGTAGGCTTGGTGCAGTTCGATCTGCGCCGCCGACACCACCCAAACGCGGTCATATTGCAGCATCGTTTCCGGCGTGATACTGGCGGAGCCGTCGGTGGTGAGGGGGCCGGGGACGAAATCTTGTGCACCGGGATACAGGTGCGCCGCCACCCGCGCTTGGCCATCCAAGGTCATTCCGGTCACCCATAGCCCGCCAGCGCTCATGGTGTGCAGCCCGCTGAAGGCCGGTACCTCCACACCGACCGGAACGCCTGGGTTATCGCCGATGAATCCATTGGCGTGTACGACCATGCGCACATCATTCGCGTCGAGGGTGCCGAAGCCTTGAGCATGTCCTAGGAAGCTCGTGCTGAGCAGAAGGCTTGCGAGGAGGGGTCTTGGTATACGCATGGGACTAGGTGGTTATACCACCAACCTATGCCCATGTGATGTGCGGGCGTTATCGTCACACAGCCAACGGCGCTAACCGTTCGTCCAACGGTCGATACAGATACAGTACGGATGCGCTCCCGCAACGCGTATGCGCGAATGCTCAGAGCCGCTTCAGCAACCCTCGAAGATCCACTTTTTCCCCCACGATCCGCACCACCTCACTGATGGGCACCCGCTCCTGCTTCATGCTGTCGCGTTCGCGGATGGTGACGGCATTGTCCGTCAGGGTTTCGTGGTCCACGGTGATGCAATACGGCGTGCCAATGGCATCCTGACGGCGATAGCGCTTACCGATGCTGTCCTTGTCGTCGTACTGGCAATTGTGGTCCAGCTTCAAGGTGTCGATGATCGCACGCGCTTTCTCGGGCAGTCCATCCTTCTTGATCAGCGGCAGCACGGCCACTTTCACAGGGGCCAAGGCAGCGGGTATACGGAGCACCACGCGTTCCTCGCCGTTCTCCAATTTCTCCTCCTCGTACGCCGCGCTCAGCATGGCCAAGAACATGCGATCAAGACCGATGGAGGTCTCCAACACGTAGGGCACGTAACTCTCGTTGGTCTCCGTGTCGAAGTACCGCAGCTTCTTGCCGCTGAACTTCTCGTGGTTGCCCAGGTCGAAATCGGTGCGGCTGTGGATGCCTTCGAGTTCCTTGAAGCCCATCGGGAACTTGAACTCGATGTCACAAGCCGCATCGGCGTAGTGCGCCAATTTGATGTGGTCGTGGAAGCGGTAATTCTCCGCAGGGAGGCCCAAGGCACGGTGCCATGCCATCCGTTTCGCCTTCCAGGTCTCGTACCATTCCTGCTGGGTGCCGGGCCGGATGAAGAACTGCATCTCCATCTGTTCGAACTCGCGCATGCGGAACAGGAACTGCCGCGCCACGATCTCGTTGCGGAAGGCCTTGCCGGTCTGCGCGATGCCGAAGGGGACCTTCATCCGCGCGCTCTTCTGCACGTTGAGGAAGTTCACGAAGATGCCTTGCGCCGTTTCAGGACGCAGGTAGATGGTGCTGCTTTCGCCGCTCACACTGCCGAGTTCAGTGGCGAACATCAGGTTGAACTGACGGACCTCCGTCCAGTTGGCCGTGCCGCTGATGGGGCACTTGATCGCCTCGTCGATGATCAGTTGGCGCACGGCTTCGAGGTCGTTCGCTTCGAGGGCGGCCTTCATCCGGCCTTCCACCGCATCGATGCGCTCCTGCGAACGCTTCACGTTGGGGTTGGTGGCCCGGAACTGCGCCTCATCGAACGCCTCGCCGAACTTCTTCTTCCCCTTCTCCACCTCCTTCTCGATCTTGTCGGCGTACTTGGCCATGTGCTCTTCGAGCAGCACATCCGCGCGGTACCGCTTCTTACTGTCCTTGTTGTCGATCAGTGGATCGTTGAAGGCGTCCACGTGGCCGCTGGCCTTCCACGTGGTGGGGTGCATGAATATGGCCGCGTCGATGCCCACGATGTTCTCGTTGAGCTTCGTCATCGCCTCCCACCAGTAGCGGCGGATGTTGTTCTTCAGCTCCACGCCGTACGGCCCGTAGTCGTACGTGGCGCTGAGGCCGTCGTAGATCTCGCTGCTGGGGAACACGAAGCCATACTCTTTCGCATGGCCGATGAGGGTCTTGAGGCGGTCTTCTTGGTTGCTCATGATGATGGGCGAACGCTCTGGAATGCTTCAGCGTCGCGGCCGCAAAGATGGCGACCGCCACCGAATCACCCTAACTTTGGGGCATGTCCAAGCCCCGCCCGGTCTTCGCCCGCCGCATCTTCTGGGATGTGGACTTCGACAAGCTGGACTACGAGGGCAAGGCGAGCTTCATCATCGAGCGTGTGTTCGATCGCGGTGATGTGGAGGATATCCGGCAGTGCAGGCGATACTATGGTGATGAACGGGTGATCGACGCCTTGCTGAAGGCGAAGTCCCTTCGACTGGATACGCTTCATTTTGTGAGCGCCATTTTTGACAAGCCCATTGTGGCGTTCCGATGTTATGCACTGAGACAGTCGAACCCGGAGCTCTTTCCGTATTGAAGCGGCTGATGCGGATGCCCATCCTCCAGGACTTTTGCCTGGTCGGCGGCACGGCGCTTTCGCTTCGATATGGTCATCGTAAGTCGGTAGACTTGGACTTGTTCTCCACAAGCCCGTTCGATCGAGAGGTGGTGATCGAAGCACTTGAGAAGGAATTCGGCTCTTCCTTCGTACGAATTGCTTCCAAGGCTACGTGGGCCATTTTCGGATTCATTGATGATGTCAAGTGAAGTTCCCTCATGCGCGGATCGCCGACATCGTGTCGAGGATGATATCCGCATGTATTCCGACGCGGATATCGCCGCGATGAAAGTGCAGGCCATACTAGGCCGAGGGAAGAAGAAGGACTTCTGGGACATGCACGAACTGCTGAAGCATCACTCCCTACAATGGGTGATGGATAGACATCGCGAGAAGCACCCGAACCAGCTACTCGCGATCAGCGTTCCGAACGCACTAACTTGGTTCAGTGACGCTGAGGAAAGCGAAGATCCAGTGAGTCTGAATGGGCTTACTTGGTCCTAAGTGAAGCGCTCTATTTCACGGATGGTGAACAGCTTTCTCCAATAGCTCCATTCCTTTGCGATCCCCCATGATCGAACACCGCGGCACCCTCATCAGCGAAGATCTCTTCGACAAACGGTTCGTGTGCGACCTCAATGCGTGCAAGGGTGCATGTTGTGTTGCCGGGGAGAGCGGCGCTCCGCTGGAGAAGGACGAAGAAGTGCTTTTGAAGAAGCTGTGGCCCAAGATCAAGCCGTACATCCCTGAGAAGGGCCAGCGGGCCATCGAAGCACACGGTGTAAGCGAGGTGGACGACGATGGTGATCTGGTGACCACTCTTGTTGAGGGCCGCGGCGAATGCGCCTTCACCATCTTCGAGAACGGCATCGCATTATGCGGGATCGAGAAGGCGTGGAAGGATGGCGCTGTTCCCTTCCGCAAGCCCATCAGCTGCCACCTCTATCCGATCCGTGTAGTGAAGCTCGCCGAACACCACGGATTGAATTACCACAAATGGCCCATCTGCAAGCCGGCCTGCACGTGTGGCGCCAAGCTGGACGTGCCCGTTTTCCGGTTCTTGAAAGATGCCCTTACCCGGGCCTATGGTAAGGATTGGTACGATGAACTGGAAGAGGTGTACACGGCATGGACGGCATCGGAGCACAGTCGCGGTCCTGCCCGAAGCGCCAAGCGCTGATCAGTCCACCGACTTTTTCTTCGGCTGGGTAATATTGGCCGCTTTCCCGTAAGTGGGCACGAGGTAGGCCACATCATCGAACGCCCCTTGTGCGTAGCGCCGTTCGGCTTCCTGTGCCATGGCCGAAGCGTGCGGCCTGATACCAGGGATGTGCGTGATGCCTTCCCGTAGCCAGAGGTCCCCGGCCTTATCGGCACCATCACCGAAGACCAGAGCTGGAGAGAACGATACGGCCCGATCTTCATCAAGCACCAGTGGCACAGGCGCATCGATCCCTTGGCCGTTCACGCTGAACCGTTGGGTGAAGACCTCCATGCGGCGGGCATCGATCATGGGCCAGGCGTCCACCGACAGGGTCGGCTGCTGGGCACGAGCGGAGTCATGGAGCGTACGCAACGTACTGATGCCGATGATTGGGATGTCCAACGCGTAACAAAGTCCCTTCGCCGCACTAAGTCCGATGCGCAAGCCGGTGTAGGAGCCTGGTCCGATGCCCACAGCGACGGCATCCAGATCGTTCAAGCGTGTGCCAGCTTCCGTCATCACCGCGTCGATGAAGACATTGACCTTCTCGGCATGCACATGTTGGTCGCTTTCGAGATCGCGGGCAGCCAGCACCACACCATCGCGGGATGACGCCACCGAACACAGCTTCGTAGCGGTCTCTATGCAGAGGATGAGGGGCACGGCGCGAAGGATGGAATTAGCTAATTAGCGGATGGGGCGATCAGTTGATGAAATGCCTGCCGGGCGAACCATCAGCGAAATAACACATGATCACATCGGCTGATCACAACGTCACCGGAATGCCCTGAAGGATGTCCAGGTATTTGCTGGCCATCAGGTACTGGTACTTCGCGTTGATCAGGTTCGCGGTCGAGGTGTTCAACATGGTCTTCGCCGAGTTCAGTTCGATCACCGTGATCACGCCTTGATCGTACCGTTCCTGGGCGAATTGCAAGGCCACCGTTCCGCTTTCCACCGCCTTTGAAGCCGCCAGGAACTGCCGGTGTGCCGAACGCTGCTGCACCAACGCATCAAGCACGTTGCGCTGCAGGTCGTTGCGCAGGCTCACCACGTTGTTGCGCACCTTCTCATGCTGCACCCGAGCTTGCTGCACAGCGTAGCGGTTGCGCATGTTATTGAAGATGGGGATGTTCAAGGTGAAGCTGATCGACTCGTTCAAGTTCTGGTCGAGCTGTGCGTTGAAGGGCGTGAGCTCCGTATTGAAGGAGATGTTGGGAGCGAAGACGGCTTCACCACTGGCCGTGGCTCCTACGACCACGGGATCACCGACGATGGGTTCGCCCACGGTGCGGATATCACGGCCGCTATAGCCCGTACCGAGTGAACCGTTAAGGGTAATCGAAGGGATCCGTCCCGCTTGCGCGATGGCCACGGACTTCTCGGCACTGCGTTCCTGTAATTCTGCTTGGGCATAAGCGGGGTGCGAACGAAGCACGTTCTCGAGCACTTGCTGCTGCGAAGCGGTGGGGGCGACCACTTCAAGGTCGCTGATCGCCGGCGCCACGATGTCGAATTGCGCCATTTCGTTCGCCTCCAGCTGCATGGTCCGTGCCAGTACGAGCAACTGTTGATCGTGCTGGTTCTGCACATCCGTCACATTGAATTCCTCCTGAGCCAGCTGTGCTTCGAGGGTCAGTTGCTCTGCCCGCGCGATACGACCGGCCTCCACCAATGCACGGGTACGTTCGATCTGTTCGCGCGTGTTAGCTGCTTGTGCTTCCGCCGCCGCGATGCGTTCGCGCAGGCCGAGCACGTTCAGGAAGCTCTGCACAACGGAGACGCGCACATCGTTCCGGGCCGCCTCAATGCCCTTCATGGCCGCTTCCGCATCGAAGCCGGCTTGTTTGATCGCGTTCTGCTTGCTGAAGCCTCGGAACAGGTCCACCTGACTGCTCAGGAAGAAGTTGTTGGTGCGAACGCGGTCCGTGGCGAAGGTGTTGGTGAAACGGTCCACCACCCGGCCGTAGTTGTAACCGTGGGTGGCCGCGCCATTGAGGTCGGGAAGCAGGTCCCAGTAGGTGCGCTCCCGGTTCTCGCCGGCCAGATCGGCGTCCAGCGCGGCGTTCAGTACGGCCAGGTTGCGTTCATCGGCACGTGCGATGCATTGTTGAAGGGTCCATGCCTGTTGGGCCATGGCACCGGTGCCGAGGAGCAGGGGGAGGAGGAAGTAGGCGATGCGCATGAGGGTACCCGATGAATGCGATGGGACCCAAAAGTACCGGTGCGCCGCGGCTGTGACGGGCGGTTATGACGAACGGTGGTCGGGCGGGGCGAAAGGTGCGGGCTCAGGTACCGAGCACCTTCACTTCCACGCGGCGGTTGGCCTCGCTCTGCTCCT